>JBFLKI010000178.1:0-3054 GCA_040883135.1 Desulfotignum sp.
AAAATTCCCTTTACCTACAAGGGAAAGCAGTATTACGGCACCAAAGGGGATACCGTTGCCACGGCCCTGTATGCCAATGGGGTCAGAATTTATGCCAGAAGTTTGAAATACCATCGTCCCAGAGGGCTTTACAGCATGGACGGGGAATGTTCCAACACCATGATGGAAATCAACGGGATTCCCAATGTCCGTACCGAAACCACGCAGCTGAAACCCGGGATGGTGATCAAGGAGCAGAATGTCAAAGGATCGGCGGAAACCGACATGCTCGGATTCATCGACAAGATGGACTGGGCCATGCCGGCCGGCTTCTATTATGACACCATGCACAAGCCGGCCAAGATCTGGCCCGTGGCCATGAAGCAGATCAGAAAGGCCGCCGGTATCGGCAAGCTGTCCCCGGACCATCACATGCCCGGCAAATATGATGAAATCTACCCCACCTGTGATGTGTGCGTCATCGGCGGGGGCCCTGCCGGCATGAAGGCGGCGCTGACCGCCGCCGAAAAAGGGCTGCGGGTGATACTCATGGAAGCCCGGCCCTGGCTGGGGGGGCATTTTGATTTTCGGACTGCTGAATATGCCAGCCGCCAGACCTGTCATGACCGGGCCGTTCAGCTGGCAAAGGAAGTGGAAAAAACCGAAAATATCCGGGTGTTCAAGAACACCGCCAATGTGGGGACCTACAACAACAACCTGATCACCGGATTTCAGATCGGCACTGAAAAGGACACTTTCACCGAACGCTACATAGAGCTGCGGGCCAACAGCGTGGTGGTGGCCACCGGCTGCATCGAACGGCCCCTGTTGTTTGAAAACAACGAACGGCCCGGCGTGATGCAGGCCGGCTGTGCCCTCAGGCTGGCCAACACGTATGGACTGCTGCCCGGCAAGACCGGCGTGTTTTCCATCGGCCATGACCTGGGACTGGAAGCGGCTGTGGCCCTTCATGATCTGGGCATGTCCGTCCCTGTTGTCGCGGATATCCGGGAAGACGGCCAGGATCCGTCCCTGATCAAGGCGGTGTCGGACCGGAAAATCACGCTGCTCAGAGGCTGGGTGGCCACTGAGGCCCATGGCAGTAAACAGGTGAAAAAAGTCACCATCAAAAGCCTGGACGGCACCGCGGAAAAAACGTTTGACTGTGACGTGCTGGTGGCATCCGCCGGATTTACCCCCCTGACCGGACCGCTGGTGATGAATCAGGCCAAACTCAAATATGATACCCATACCAATTTTTTCCTGCCCACGGACCTGCCCAAAAAGATGCATGCGGCCGGGCGCCTGCTGGGATATGAAAATGGTGAATCCATTGAAGCCTCCGGTCACCTGGCAGGGCTCAAAGCGGCCTATGACTGTGAGAATTGTTCCATCGCCGATCTGGGAGAGGCCAAAAAAGCCATGGAATCCGTGCCGGGACCGGCCCGGGGCACCAAACTGGTCATGGCGCCGGTGAAAGGCAGAAAAACCTTTATCTGCTTTGACGAAGACACCAGCATCAAAAATGTCAAACAGTCCATTGAAAAAGGGTTTGACGTGCCCGAGCTGATCAAGCGGTTTTCCGGCGCAGGGCTCGGGCCAGGCCAGGGCGGGATTCCCGGCCACAACCTGCCGCTGTTCACGGCCAAGTATCAGGCACAGCCGGATATCAAGATCAAACCCACAACAGTGCGCGCGCCTCTGGTGCCGACCCTGATCGCCACCTATGCCGGCACCAACCATACCATGTTGAAAAGAACGCCCATCGATGACCTGCAGCGCAAGGACGGCGGGATTTTCAGAAACATCGGCGTATGGCAGCGGGCCAGATATTTTTCCAAGGATTTTTCCTGCAAAAAAGAGATCGAAAACGTGCGCACCAACGTGGGCATGCTGGACGGCTCCACCCTGGGAAAATTCCGGATTCATGGACCCGATGCGCTGAAGGCGTTGCAGCGGGTATATGTGTCGGATCTGTCCAAAATCAAGGAAGGCCGGGTCAAATACACGGCCATGTGCAATGATGACGGATGTGTCATCGATGACGGCGTGGTGATCAAGCTGGGGGAAAACGACTACTATTTCTCCACCTCCACCGGCCGGGCCGGGCAGACTGTGGAATGGATCCGGTACCACACCCGCTATGACAACTGGAACTTCGCTCTGGTGAACCTCACCGATGCCATGGGGGTTATCAACCTGTCCGGACCCAATGCCAGAAAAGTGCTGGAAAAAGTGGTGGACATCGACGTGTCCAACGAAGCGTTCGGATTTTCCGAATACAAGGCGTTCACGGTGGCGGACACCATTCCCGTCAAAGCCATGCGCTTAGGGTTTGTGGGAGAGCTGTCCTATGAGCTGCATGTGCCGTCTTCCTATATGAAAGCCCTGTGGCTGATTCTCAAGGAAGCAGGCAAGGAGTTCAAGATCCAGAATTTTGGTGTGGAAGCCCAGAACGTGCTGCGTATGGAAAAATGCCATGTCATTCTCGGCCAGGAATCGGAACAGCGCACCAACCTGCTGGATATCGGCCTGGGATTCCTCTGGTCCCGCAAGAAAACCGGGTACAAGACCGTGGGCGTGGCCGCCCTGGCCCAGGCGGAAAAGGACAACACCCGCCTGAAGCTGGTGGGATTCAAGATGGAAGACAACGGCCAGGCCCCCAGGGACGGGTCTCTGATCGTGGACGACCGGGTTCGGGGCCATGTGTGCACCGCCAGAAACAGCTTCTCCCTCAATGAAGCCGTGGGCATGGCCCTGGTGGAAGGGGAATTGAGCCAGGTCGGCACCCGGCTGGCATTTTACGAAGATGAATGCAACGGCGAGCTGATCTACGGCACGGTGGTGGAAACCCCGTTCTACGATCCTGACGGACAACGCATGAAAATGTAAGGAAATCATACACATGAAAGAGATCAAAAGATATTCACCGGTTGAGTTCAAAGTCACACCGCTGAAAACCGAAAACCGGGACCACTGGGATGTGGTCCTGGAATACCACAACGAAGGCGACGGACCCTGGCTGGTGGACCTGTGTCACCGGACCCGCCTGGATCTGCAGACCGGCAGCCTGGA
>JBFLKI010000179.1:0-10071 GCA_040883135.1 Desulfotignum sp.
ATTCCGGAATCGGTGCTGGATGCATCGGCTGCTGCATCCGCTGCCGGTGATGCACTGGCCGAAGCCCGGAATACGCTGACCAAAGAGATCCCGGCGGTGCCGGAAACCAATGTGATCGGAGACCGGCCCAGTATCGGGGTGTTTATCTGCGACTGCGGCTCCAATATCGCCGGTGTGGTGGACTGTCCCGATGTGACGGAATATGCCGCCACCCTGCCCTATGTCACCGTGGCTGAAGAAACCACCTACGCGTGCAGCCAGGATGCCCAGGACAAGATGGTGGAGACCATCAGGGCAAAAGGTTTGAACCGTATCGTGGTGGCGGCCTGCACGCCGAAAACCCATGAACCGCTGTTCCAGGAAACTCTGAAGAACGCGGGCCTGAACAAATACCTGTTCGAGATGACCAATATCCGGAACCACAACTCCTGGGTCCACAAAAACAACCCGGACATTGCCACGGAAAAGGCCAAGGACCTGGTGCGTATGGCCGTTGCCAAGGCCGCCCTGGCCCAGCCGCTGAAAGAGGAAAAGATCCAGGTCAACGCTTCGGTCATGGTGGTGGGTGGTGGATTGGCCGGCTTGACCGCTGCCAGAAGTCTGGCGTCTCAGGGGTATGAAACCCATATCATCGAGAAAAAAGACACCCTGGGCGGCGAAGCGCTCAAATTGTGGAAAACCGCACAGGGTGAGGATGTGCAGCAGCATTTGTCCGCCCTGCTTCAGGAAATTCAGTCCAACGACAAAATCGTTGTACATACAAATACGACCCTGGAAGGGGTGGACGGCTTTGTAGGCAATTTCACGTCTAAATTGATCACCGATGGAAAAACCACGGAACTGGAGCATGGCATTGCGGTGCTGGCCACCGGTGCCAAGGCTCTGGAGACCACGGAATACAGCCTGGGGCAGGATGAGCGTATCATCCGAACCCTGGATCTGGACAAAATGTTCATGGAAAACGACCCGAAACTGGATGCGGTGCAGTCAGCCGTGTTCATCCAGTGCGTGGGGTCCAGAGAACCGGAACGCCCCTATTGTTCCAGAGTGTGCTGTACCCATTCCGTGGAAAATGCGGTTGCGCTCAAAGAAAAAAATCCGGACATGGATGTATTCATCCTGTACCGGGATATACGGACCTATGGGGAACGGGAACTGCTGTACAAGAAAGCCCGGGAAAAAGGGGTGATTTTCATCCGGTATGAGGTCACCGACAAACCGCAGGTGAAAGTGGAAAAAGACTATGTGGCGGTGACGCTCAAGGATCATGTCCTCAACCAGCCCGTCACCATCCAGGCGGATCTGGTCACCCTGGCCACGGCACTGGTTCCCAGAAAAGATGAACGCCTGGCCAATTTTTTCAAGGTGCCTTTGAACGATGAAGGCTTTTTTGTTGAAAAACACGCCAAACTGGGGCCGGCGGAATTTGCCACGGACGGGGTGTTTGTGGCGGGTTCCGGGCATTATCCCAAACCGGTGAACGAGGCCATCACCCAGGGACGGGCGGCCGCATCCCGTGCCCTGACCCTGCTGGCCAAAAAAGACAGTCTGTTCACCTCCGGCACCATCGCCAGTGTGGATGTGCAGAAATGCTCCGCCTGCGGGGTGTGCGTGTCCATCTGTCCATACAATGCCCCGTTATTTTTGACAGAAGGCCGGTTCGAAGGCAAAGCGGACATCAACGCGGTGTTGTGCAAAGGCTGCGGCCTGTGTGTGGCATCCTGCCGATCCGGTGCCATCCATCTGCGGGGGTTTGATACCAACCAGATTTTTTCACAGATTTTCGCCCTGGGTGAAACAGGTTAAAGGAGATACATTCACATGACCGAAAAAAATATAAAAATTGTCAGTTTTCTGTGCAACTGGTGCTCCTATGGCGCCGCAGACCTGGCAGGGGTCAGCCGGATGGAGTACCCGGCGGATATCCGGGTCATCCGGATCCCCTGCTCCGGACGTATGAGTCCGAAATTCATTCTTTCCGCCCTTAGGGAAGGTGCGGATGCCGTCTGGGTATCCGGGTGACATCCGGGAGAATGTCATTACCTGGATGGTAATTATTATGCACGGCGCAAATTTGCCATGATGGGCAACCTGCTGGAACACATGGGCGTTGACCGGGACCGGGTCCATTTTTCCTGGATATCTTCGGCCGAGGCCACCAAGTTCGTGGATGTGGTCAAGGAAATTTCCGACAAGGTCAGAGCCCTGGGCCCCAACAAAAAATTTGTCAAAGATTATAATAAATAAAGGTGTGATCTATGGATACCTGTATTGAAAAAATAAGGGCCATTGGTGCGGATCTGCTGGCCAAGGGCACGGTGGAAAAAGTGATCGGGTTTGCAAACGGATCCATTCCCATGGCCACCCGACCGGTTTCCCTGACTTCCCCGAAAGATATGGACAAACTGGTGTTCAACTCAGTGTGCGGGCTCAATCTGGCCAATTACGTATCAAAAAACAGCCTGTCGAAAAAAGAAGGTAAAATCGCTGTGGTGGCCAAGGGCTGTGATGCCAGAAACCTGGTCACCCACATCGTTGAAAACCAGATTTCCCGGGACCAGATTTATATCATCGGGGTCCCCTGCCCCGGTATGGTGGACAAACGCAAAATTGCCGCCCTGTTTGAAGATGAAATCACAGGATTTGAAGAAGACAATGATACCGTGACCATCACATCTGCTTCAAAAACGGAAACGGTCAACAAGGCGGATGTACTGCGGCACAACTGCCGGGTATGCACCCATCGGAATCCGCCGGTCTACGATGTCAATGCCGCAGATCCCGTTCAAGAGCAGACCCTGGATCAGCCCTATGCGGACGTGGACCATATTGCAGCCATGGATGCGGACGCCCGGTGGGCGTATTTTCAAGAGCTGACCCAGAATTGCATCCGGTGTTATGCATGCAGAAATGCCTGTCCCCTGTGTTATTGTCCCACCTGTTTTGTGGACGAGTCCTCTCCCCAGTGGGTGGGCAAGGGCCAGAACGAAACCGATGTCACCACGTTTCATTTTCTGCGGGCCTTTCACTGTGCCGGCCGTTGCACGGACTGCGGGGCCTGTGTGGAAGCCTGCCCCATGGGAATCAATGTCCGGGATTTCACCCGCAAGCTGAACAAGGACGCACTGGAACTGTTTGGATGGGAAGCCGGCCTGGATCTGGACAACCGGCCCCCGCTGGATGTCTACAGCCCCAATGATCCCAATGATTTTATCAAGTAAACAAAAAGGGTATGTATATGAATTTCATTACTATTGATAAAAAAGACTGGACCCGGGGGATAGATCAGTCCAGGAACACCTATCTGGTCTATGGACCGGTCCGGGATGAGAACGGCTGCCAGATCAAGCCACTGGCACCTGATACCCATCCGGAGATGGATACGGCCGTGACGGTGATGTCTCCCAAATCGGTCCTGTTCCCCCAGACCGAAAAAATATTGACCGCCACCCTGGATGAATCAAAACAGGATCATCACATCATGAAACCGGTGGAAAACGATGACATGCCCCGGGTGGTTCTGGGCATCCGGCCCTATGATGCCAAAGCCGTGCAGCTGGTGAAACTTAATTTCGACAATCCGGACTATCAGGACCCTTACTGGTGTGCGGCATATGATTCCACCACATTCGTGGGTCTGGGCGTGACCCGCCCCGGACCGTGTGATTTTTCAACGACCGTCGGATCCGGTCCGTTCAATGAAGAAGGTCTGGACGTGCTCATGGCGGATCTGGATGACAGGTACCTGGCCAAGATATTGACTGAAAAAGGGGAAAACTGGGCGGCTGCCTGCGGATTTGATGCGATCGCTGATGCCAAAGAAAGCCAGGCCCTGTTCGATATTTTGAGAAAAGAAGCGGAAAAACAGATCCAGGCGGATGTGGTCACGGACAAGCTGGTCCAAAAATCCATTCTGGATCTGTATGAGGCACCGTTCTGGGAGGATGTGGCGTTTTCCTGCATCAACTGCGGCACCTGCACCTTTGTCTGTCCCACCTGCTGGTGTTTTGACATTCAGGACGAAACCAGAAACAACACCGCGGTGCGGTTGCGCAACTGGGACACCTGCATGTCCCCGTTGTTCACGCATCATGCCTCCGGCCACAATCCCCGGGGTACCAAAATCCACCGGGTCAGACAGCGGTTCATGCACAAACTCAAGTATTTTCTGGACAAGTACGACCAGGGAATCATGTGCGTGGGATGCGGCCGGTGTGTGGCTTCCTGCCCGGTGAACATCGATATCCGGGAGGTGTGCAACCGGATGAATGATTATGAAACAACCAAATAGCGGACACCAAGGAGAATTCACATGGAAAACCCCTATCTGCCGTATCCGGTTCGCATAGATGACATAGAAGTGGCAACGGAAGACAAATCTTTGAAAACCTTTACCTTTGTCTTTGTCAATCCTGAAGATGAAGAAAAATTCGCCTACCAGGCCGGCCAGTTTGCCGAACTGTCCATTCCCGGTGTGGGCGAGATCCCCATCGGCATCGCCTCATCCCCGGTGGAAAAGGGATTTGTCAAATTCACGGTATTTCGGACCGGTGTGGTCACTACCCATCTTCACAACATGAAGAAAGGGGATCTCATGGGCATCAGAGGGCCTCTGGGCAACTGGTATCCCTGGGACAAGCTGGAAAATAAGAATGTGGTCATCATCGGCGGTGGATTCGCGTTCACCACCCTGCGGTCCTCCATTGTCTATATACTGGATCCGGCCAACCGGAAAAAATTCAGGAACATTGACGTGGTCTATGGTGCACGGTCTCCGGGCATGCTCTTGTACCGGGAGGAACTGTTTGAATGGGAAAAGCGGGATGACATCAACATGCACATCACTGTGGACGGCACAGATGATCCTGACTGGAAGTACCACACCGGATTCGTACCCCAGGTGGTGGAGGATAACGCACCTGCAGCGGACGAAGACACCTATGCCATCGTGTGCGGCCCGCCCATCATGATTAAGTTCACCCAGCCGGCACTGACCAAACTGGGATATCAGCCGCATCAGATCATCATGTCTCTGGAAAACCGGATGAAGTGCGGTATCGGCATGTGCGGCCGGTGCAATATCGGCAAGGAACTGGTGTGCAAGGACGGCCCGGTGTTCACCCTGGAAGAGATCAACCAGACCCCGAAAGAATATTAAATCCAGTGGGTTTGGCCGGTCATTTTTTTGAGGTTCGACATGATTCTTTATTGACAAGCACAGGTCGCTGAGATATGGTTAGTTTTCAATTATCAAGGCTGACCTTAGAAGCCAAGACAGGATATGTCTTAATGTGATAGCAAAAAACAATTTACAGGAGGAAAGTTTACATGGCAACAGTTGAATTTAACGGGAAAACATTTGAAGTAGATGAGGATGGGTTCCTTCTTGATTACAATTCCTATTCAGACGAATGGGTCGATTATGTGAAAACCCAGGAGGGAATTGAGGAAATGACCGAAGAGCATTGGCAGTTGGTCAAAGTGCTTCAGGACTATTATGAGAAAAACGGGATTGCTCCCATGGTCCGGGTTCTTTCCAAACTCACCAAGTTCAAGCTCAAACACATTTATGAGCTGTTTCCCTCCGGCCCCGGCAAAGGAGCCTGTAAAATGGCCGGTCTGCCCAAACCGACCGGATGTGTATAAGCCAACCAAACTTTGGTTGAGTTGAACGGTTTTTAAAGGCCCTGTTTATTCGAAAACAGGGCCTTTTTGTTGTTACAGACAAAGCCGAGAACCGATTCAGCCTTTTACAGGATAGAACAATGAATACCATCAGCGAGACAGACAAAGCCATCCTCAATATGATTCAGCTGGATTTTCCCATTGAGGCCCGTCCCTTTCAGGTACTGGCGGAAAAACTAAATCTTTCAGAGGAAGAACTGATCGCGCGTATTCAGGCCATGAAGAATTCTGAGCTGATCCGGCGTATCGGGGGAAATTTCAGTCCTGACCGACTGGGGTATTATTCGACCTTGTGTACGGCACAGGTGCCGGAAAATAAAACCGATCTGTTCACCCAGACCGTCAACGCCTATCCCGGCGTGACCCACAATTATATGCGTGACCATGATTTTAATGTCTGGTTCACCTTTATCGCGCCTTCCCGGAACCAGATTGCTGATTCTCTGGAAGAAATTTCCCGGCAAACCGGGGTTCGGCCCATATTAAATCTGCCTGCCACCCGGGTATTTAAAATTTCCGCCAATTTCAAGCTATGAAACCGTTGACCCTGTGTCTGGCCATTGTCACCTGCCCGTGTGGCCGGTTTGAAGACAATCTGCGCACCTGCGTGGACATGATTCGGCTGGCCGCTCAGACCGGTGCCGATATGGTGATATTTCCGGAAATGAATCTGACCGGATATGTCACGGATCAACGCATTTCTTCCTTTTCCCGGCCGGCGGATTCTCATCTGATCGACTCGTTTTCCCGACTGTCTGATGAATTGAATCTGGCAATCCTGGCAGGTCTGGCCGAAAAGGCTGACGGACGAATATACGGATCTCATCTGGTGTTTACGCCCCATACTCTCTGGGGAAAATATCGGAAACTGCATATCGCACCCAATGAACAGGACCTTTTCAGTCCCGGCACCCAGATTCCTTTATTCATGCATGCCGGAGTTCGATTCGGCATACAGCTGTGTTACGATGCGCACTTTCCGGAACTGTCCACGGCCATGGCGCTGAACGGGGCGGATCTCATCGTTTTTCCCCACGCATCTCCCCGGGGAACGGATACCGACAAGTTCAGGTCCTGGATGCGGCACCTGCCGGCCCGGGCATTTGACAACGGGGTGTTTGTGGCGGCGGTGAACCAGGCCGGGGATAATGGGGCGGGCCTGGCATTTCCCGGCTTGTCACTGGCAATCGGTCCGGATGGAAAGCTGATTTCACGATCATTTTCAGATGACAGTCACCTTCATTTTGTATCGCTGGATCCCGAAGACCTGGCACATGTCCGGTCCCACCGGATGCGGTATTTTCTGCCTTACCGAAGAAAGGACCTGTTTCCCGTCACTGCTTGATCTGCATGCGCCGGTGCTGGATATAGGCATTCCGGAATGCCGAATAGGGATCGATTGCCGCCTCTTTCAGACGTTCATAATCACCGATCCGAAACGATGTCCGGTTGATGATCTTCAGTGTGTTCAGCCCCAGTTCCATTTCCCAGGGAGACACGTATTCCAACGGATCCAGAAAATAATCCCCTGCCAGACCAAGGGTGTCCCGGAGCGTGGAGGGTCCCAGCAGCGGCAAGACCAGGTAAAACCCTTCCTTGATGCCGTAAGTTCCCAGGGTCTGCCCCAGGTCTTCGCTCTGGGTATGCATGTCCAGATATTTCTGGGCCACCTGATTGAATCCCAGAATCCCGGCCGTGGAGTTCACCAGAAAAATGCCGAATTCATCCGATGCCTGTTCCAGTTTCCACTGAAGCAGGTTGTTGACAAACCGGATGGGAAACATGAGATTATGGAAAAAATTGCGGATCCCTTTCCGGGCCGGCAGGGGCATCACGGTTTTGTACCCTGTGGCAACGGGTTTGAGAACGTAAAAATACAGTCGGTCGTTCACCACGTACATGGTGTAATTGAAATAATACAGGGGATCCGCCACCTGCCTGGAGTCAGGGTCATCCAGATCCTCTTCAAAAAAATCATCTTCAGAAAAGGGGTCGGACAGGGGCTCTTTTTCCGTCACAGCCTGCCCTGCGGTGACCTGATTGTCAGGCGCGGTGGTATCAGACCATGCCGGGGATACCAAAGCCGTGAACAGACAGATCAACAGGATACCCATCAACCGGTGATATTTCGTTTTCATTTATTCAGTGTCCTTTCAGGCAGCATCATTGCTGAAAATGAATTTTTTAATCAATGACTCGATATCCAGAGAAGATTCGGTATTTTCGATCTCATCTCCCTGTGACAGCATCTTATCCGATCCTCCCGGCAGGATTTCAATGTATTTTTCACCGATAATGCCTTCCGTTCTGATGGAAGCGATGCTGTCTTCGGAAACCTCAATATGGCTGTCAATTTCCATGGTCACTTTTGCCACCAGATTTACGGTGTCAATACTGATGCCGGACACATGCCCGACCGGAACCCCTGCCAGATTCACAGACGCCCCTTCTTTCAGACCGGATACAGAAGAAAAATAGCCATGGACGGTATACCTGTCTTTGAAGAAGCGGGAGAAGTCGCCCACAACCAGAAATAGATATCCTGTGCAGATCAGGGTGACAATGACAAAAATTCCTACATAAAAATCACGTTTCCGATCGGTCATACAAATATTCCCTTCCTCTGATAAAGGCACACGCGGTTTCATTTTCACATGCCATGATTTCCTTTCTGGACCCCTTGAAAACAATCTTTCCATCATCCAGAAGCGCGATCTGTTGAGCCAGATCAAAAATATCTGGGATATCATGGCTCACGATCACGGCGGTAAATCCAAATTGGTTCTGAAATTCTTTGATCATGTGATGGACGTCATTTTTGCGTATCGGATCCAGACCCGTGGTGGGTTCGTCAAACAGAATCAGTTCCGGATCCGTCACCAATGCCCGGGCAAGAGCCACCCGCTTGCGCATGCCGCCGGACAGTTCAGACGGGTATTTATGGTCTATCCCATCGATACTCAACCGGTCCATGCGGTCATGGACTTTTTTCCGGATCTGGGCCTCTGTCATTCGAGAGGTTTCCGTCAGCGGCAGTGCGATGTTTTGAAATGCCGTCAGAAAATCGAACAGGGCATTGTCCTGAAACATGTAGCTCATGTTTTTTTTGAACTGCATGGCCTCTTTTTTGGAAAGCCGGTTCAGAGAATGGCCTTGGATCAGTACCTCTCCTTCATCTTCCCGGATCAGGCCCACAATATGCTTGAGCAGTACGGACTTACCGGAGCCGCTCTTGCCGATCACCACAGTGATAGTGCCTTTGTCTATGGTTAAATTGATTCCTCTGAGGACTTCCAGGTTGCCGAACCGTTTTCTGACGTTTTTGAATTCTATAAAATGCTGGGTCATGACTTATACCAGAAAAGAGGTGATCACATAATCAAAGATCAGAATAAAGATGCACGACTTCACCACCGCACCGGTCGTTGCCAGAGATACGCCTTTTGCGCCGGACTGTCCCTGGGTGTTCATATGGGCATAAAATCCGCTGTAACAGCAGATGGTGGTCACGACCAGGGAAAACACGATGGATTTGATAAACCCGCCCCAGATATCCATGGCTTTGACACTCTGAATTACTTTGTCCATATAAACGGTTTCATTGATTCCCATCAACATGGACCCGGACAGAAATCCCCCAAAGATACCCACTACATCAAAAAAGGAGGTCAACAAAGGAAAGCTGATCAGTGCGGCCAGAATTCTCGGGGTAAACAGAAACCGGATCGGATCGATCTGCATGGTGATCAGTGCATCGATCTGTTCGGACATGCGCATGACACCGATTTCAGCCGCCATGGCGGACCCGGCCCGTGCGGTTATCATGATGGCCGTAAGTACCGGTCCCAGTTCACGGATCAGGCTTAATGCAACCGCTCCTCCCAGAGCGGCTTCCGATCCAAAGGTTACCAGGGTGTAATATCCCTGGAGACCCAGCACCATGCCGGTAAACAGGCCGGTCAAAAGAATGACAAACAGAGATTTGGTTCCGATGAACCAGATCTGATCCATGGTTTTTCCGAACTGAACCGGCAGAACCGGTATTTTTCCGATTCCTGCAAGAAAGAACCGGATCAGTCGGCCGGTTGATTCGATATATGTGGAAAACGGATTTCCAATGGCTTCTATCAATCGAGTGATCATCATTTCAGCCTTATACCTGAATCAATCACAAAAAACAAGAAATAGAAAAATGAGGAATATTGGATTGACACAAAACCCAAAAAACAATACCTATACCCGTATTGTTGAGCAAGTTGCCAGGAAGAATATTTTACAGCCGGAAATGAAATGAATGATATAATTGCGGGAATTGATGTCGGGTCTGTCTCTGTCAGTGTCGCGGTGATCGACAGGCATAAAAAACTGATTCACAAAGCCGGTTCG
>JBFLKI010000180.1:0-4443 GCA_040883135.1 Desulfotignum sp.
CACGGCGATCCGCTCCCCGAACCGGGCCCGGAACCGCCGCTCGGTCTGGGAGATCAACGCGATCTCCGGCACCAGCACGATGGCGGACTGTCCCCGGGCCACGGCATCGGCCACCAGGCGCAGATACACTTCGGTTTTGCCGGACCCGGTCACCCCGGACAACAGATAGGGCACAAACCCCCGGTCCAGATGGTCCCGGACCGTGGCCACCGCGGCGGCCTGTTCCTCGTTCAGCTCGGGCGGCGTGTCCGGTTCCACCGGATCGCCAAAAGGATCCCGGCACACCCGGCGCTGAAACGTGGTGATCAGGCCGTCCTGCTCCAGCAGTTTGACCAGTCTCGGGGCCGTGGGCACCTGAGCGCGCAGGGCCGTCAATGAGATCTCTTTTTTCTGTCCGACGATGGACAGGATCTCCCGCCGTTTCAAGGACAGTTTTTTTTCGGGGTCCGGCCGGGAGTCACCGGGGGAAATGAATGTTTCCAGGCGCGCGGATGCCGCTTCCTTTTTCAGGACCGCTTCCTCGGAGATCCACCCTTTGTCCTTCATTTTTCTGAGCAGGGACCGGATGGAAACCGAATCCACCGTCTTGAACAGCTGCTTTCTGTCAATGCCCGGCCGCCCGGCCGCCAGGGTCAGCACCTGTGATTCCAGAGGCGTCAGGTCAAGGCTTTCCAGGGCGGTTCGGCCGTCTTTTGTGGTAAAGACCCGGGCCACATCCCTTCGGTCCAGCCCGGCGGGCAACGCCGCCTTGATGGTCTCGCCCAGGGGATGGATATAATAATTGGCCACCCACCTGAAAAAAGGGATTTCATTTTCCGGAAACAAGGGGTGGTCATCCAGAACGTCCAGGATTTTTCTGGCGGTATACCCGCCGCTGTCAGACCGCCCATTCAGGATGTACCCGGTGACCCGCCGCCGGCCGAAGGGCACCAGCACCCGCATGCCCGGCACACAGCTGTCTGACAGGGTGTCAGGTACGGCATAAACAAAACTGTGAAGCACCGGCAGGGTCACTGCCACATCCATGAAGGGCCATTGCGTCATGGGTCCTATTGTGCACAAAAAAACAATTATTGCAATATCTCATCCAATGGTCTTGACTCGATACACGGATTCTACTAATTAAAACAAAACTTGTCTTCATGCATACCCAACCCTAAAAAATAAAGGAGAAATTTATGACAGTTTTTGTGGGGGACCACCCCCTCATCAAACATAAGCTGGGACTGATGCGCAGAAAAGATATTTCCACCAAAGATTTCAGGGAGTTGTCGTCAGAGGTGGCCAGGCTTCTGACCTATGAGGCCACCAAGCACCTGGACACGGAAAAAAAGACGGTGCAGGGCTGGGCCGGTCCGGTGGAGATCGAAGAGATCAAAGGCAAGAAAATCACCATCGTGCCGATCCTGCGGGCCGGTCTGGGCATGATGGACGGGGTTCTGGACATGATTCCGTCGGCCAGGGTGAGCGTGGTGGGATTTTACCGGGATGAACAGACGCTGACGCCGGTGCAGTATTATGTCAAGACCGCGTCCGCCATGGAGGAGCGCATTGCCCTGATCCTGGACCCGATGCTGGCCACCGGCGGCACCCTGATCGCCACCATCGATCTGATCAAGCAGGCCGGGTGCAAAAAAATCATGGGCCTGTTTCTGGTGGCGGCGCCCGAAGGCATTGCCCGGCTCGAAGAAAAACATCCGGATGTGGATATATATACCGCTTCCGTGGACGAACGTCTCAACGAGGTGGGCTATATCCTGCCGGGTCTGGGCGATGCCGGAGACAAGATCTTCGGCACCAAATAAATCTGTTTTTAACCCCTTTAACTAAAAAGAGAGAAACAAACCGATGTCTGTATCCACGTCTTCTTCCACTGAATACCGTTTCCAAATCAAAGACTGTTTCCTGGGCGCCCAGATGCTGTTCGTGGCGTTCGGGGCCCTGGTGCTGGTGCCGCTGCTCACCGGCCTGGATCCCAATGTGGCGCTGTTCACCGCCGGGCTGGGCACCCTGGTGTTCCAGGTGATCACCAAAGGCAAGGTGCCGGTGTTTCTGGCGTCTTCCTTTGCGTTTATCGCGCCGATCATCTATGGGGTCCAGACCTGGGGCGTTCCCGGAACCATGTGCGGCCTGGCCGCCGCCGGGGTGGTATATATCATTTTGAGCCTGCTGGTGCGGTGGCAGGGCGGGGACGCCATCCGCCGGGTCCTGCCGCCCGTGGTCACCGGTCCCGTCATCATGGTGATCGGGCTGATCCTGGCGCCTGTGGCCGTGCACATGACCATGGGTAAAACCGGGGACGGCGCCATGGTGCTGTTTCCCCAGACCTCTGCCATGATCGTGGGCCTGGCCGCCCTGGCCACCACGATTCTGGTGTCCATCCTGGGCAAGGGCATACTGCGGCTCATCCCGATTCTGTGCGGCATTGCCGTGGGATATGTGCTGTCCTTGTTTTACGGGTTCGTGGATTTTTCTCCCCTGTTCACGGCCGCCTGGTTCTCCATGCCCGCGTTCACGTTTCCGGAATGGAACCTGGCCGCGGTGTTTTATATCGTGCCCATTGCCATCGCCCCGGCCATCGAGCATTTCGGGGATGTGGTGGCGGTGTCCGGGGTCACGGGCAAGGATTATCTCAAGGACCCGGGCATCAAAAACACCATGCTCGGAGACGGTGTGGCCACCAGTATCGCCTCGATGCTGGGCGGGCCGCCCAACACCACCTATTCCGAGGTCACCGGTGCGGTTGCCCTGACCAAGGTGTTCAACCCGGCCATCATGACCTGGGCCGCCATCGCCGCCATCCTGCTGGCCTTTGTGGGCAAGCTGGGGGCGTTGCTCCAGACCATCCCCTCGCCGGTCATGGGCGGGATCATGCTGCTGCTGTTCGGGGCCATCATGGTGGTGGGCCTCAACACCCTGGTCAAATCCGGGGATGATCTCATGCAGGCCCGCAATCTGGCCATCGTGGCGTTGATCCTGATTTTCGGCATCGGGGGCATGAGTTTTTCCGCGGGCCAGTTCCAGCTCCAGGGCATCGGCCTGGCCGGTATCCTGGGGGTGTTCCTCAATCTGGTGCTGCCCCAGCACCGGAATAGGGGCGAATGACAAAACCGCTGCATTACGGGTGGGTGATTGTTCTCGCCGGCACCCTGGTGCTGTTCTCCTGCCTGGGGCTGGGCCGGTTTGCCCTGGGCATGCTGCTGCCCTCCATGGGGATTTCCCTGGAGTTGTCCTATTCCCAGATGGGGTTGATCGGGACCGGTAATTTTGCCGGATACATGGCATCCGTGATCCTGGCCGGCGTGGTGGCACGGATCATCGGTGCCCGGAGCACCATCGCCTTCGGGCTGGTCCTGGTGGGGGGATCGATTCTGGGCATGAGCCGGGCCGGCGGGTTTGTGCCGCTGATGGTGCTGTATGTGATCACCGGCGTGGGATCGGGCCTGGCCAATGTGCCGTTGATGGGCCTGGTCTCCCACTGGTTCAAAAAAGATACCCGGGGCCGGGCCGCCGGCACCATGCTGTCCGGCAACGGCCTGGCCATCGTGTTTTCCGGGCTGATGGTTCCCTGGATCAATGCCTCCTTAGGCCCGGACGGCTGGCGCACGGGATGGCTGGTGATCGGTGTGATCTCCCTGGGCGCGGCGGTCATCAGCGGGCTGCTGCTGAGAAACGATCCCGCGGACATGGGTCTGGACCCGGTGGGGCGGTCCGACCCGGTCCGGGCGGCTGCCCCGGCCGCAACGACTGCCTTAGGGGCCCCGGCTGCCGCAGATGCCGCCACATCCCCACCGGTCGATCCGCTGCCGGCAGCACCTCCGCATCGATGGACCATGGTGCACCTGGGGCTGATTTACGCTTGCTTCGGCGCCACCTATGTGGTGTATGCCACGTTTATCGTGACGGCCCTGGTGGATGAGCGGGGGTTTGGCGAAGGCACGGCCGGCACGTTCTGGGCGGCGGTGGGGGCGTTGTCCATTTTTTCGGGCCCGCTGTTCGGGTGGCTGTCCGACCGGATGGGACGGAAAATCACCATCATCGGGGTGTATCTGCTGTTCACCCTGTCCTATGTCCTGGCCGGGGCCAACCTGTCCCTGCCGTTTCTGTATGTGTCCATCGGTATTTTCGGTCTGGCCGTGTGGAGCATTCCCACCATCATGTCCGCGGCTGTCGGCGACTATATGGGCCCGGCCCTGGCCGTCCGGGCGTTCGGATTCATCACCCTGTTCTTCGGGGCCGGGCAGATTGCGGGACCGGCCCTGGCAGGCGTTTTGGCAGACACGTTCGGCAGTTTCTCACCGGCGTTTTTCCTGTGCGCGGTTCTGACGGCCTGCGGTGCCGGGCTGACCCTGTTCCTGAAACCACCGGCCGACCCGGCCGGCTAATCCGAAGAAAACACCCGGTCAAAAAATTCCCGGTCATCCATGTCATGCACCTGATCGG
>JBFLKI010000181.1:0-6572 GCA_040883135.1 Desulfotignum sp.
CAGGGAACCCTTCAGGGCATTTACGAATTCCAGACCATGATCACGGATCTTTTAGGCATGGACATTGCCACAGCCTCCCATTATGACTGCGGTACCGCCCTGGCGGAATGTGCGCTCATTGCCCTGAGAAAGAACCGGAAAGTCGATAAAATCGCTGTTTCCGATCTGGTGCACCCCAGCCACAGACAGGTCATCGCCACCTATCTTAAACCCACCGGGTACGAAATGGTGCTGATTCCTCATACCAAAGAGGGTCTCACCGATGTCGCAGCCCTCGAATCCATGGATGATATCGCCGGGGTGGCGGTGCAGTCTCCCAACTTTTTCGGACACATAGAAGACCTGGCCGCGGTCAAGAAGATCGCCGAGGCCAAAAAGATTCTGTTCATCACTTCGTTCACCGAAGCCCTAGCCTGGGGGCTTTTGAAAAAACCAGGGACATTCGGCGCCGATCTCGTGGCCGGCGAAGGCCAGAGCCTGGGCATTTCCAAAAGCTTTGGCGGCCCCGGACTGGGACTTTTGGCCGGGACGTCCAAGCTCATGCGGGATCTGCCCGGCCGACTGGTGGGCCGCACCAAAGACGCCAACGGTCAGGACGGATATGTGCTCACCCTGTCCACCAGAGAACAGCATATCAGAAGAGAAAAAGCCTCGTCCAACATCTGCTCCAACAACGGGCTCAATGCCATGACCGCGGCCATGTATCTGTCCACCATCGGCAAGATCGGGATCCGGGAGATCGCCCAGCTCAACCATGACAAGGCAGTCTACCTGAAATCCGTTCTGACAGACGCCGGATTTGAACCAGTATTTGATCAGCCGTTTTTCAACGAATTTGTGATGAAAGCACCCAAAGATTTCAACCGGAAACGGGCGGATCTGATCAACCGGCAGTGCTTGTTCGCCGGACTGGATCTGTCGCCTTATTACCCTGAACTGAACGACCA
Source organism: Desulfotignum sp. (assembly GCA_040883135.1). Lineage (GTDB taxonomy): Bacteria > Desulfobacterota > Desulfobacteria > Desulfobacterales > Desulfobacteraceae > Desulfotignum. Next base: position 948 of record JBFLKI010000181.1, read on the forward strand.
TTACCTGTTCTGCGCCACGGAAAAAGTGTCGAAACAGCAGATGGACCAGCTGGCAAAGGAGGTGGCATGATGAGCCAACGGCCAGGCACCAAAGGACTGATATTCAACGAACCCAATGTGTGGGATAAAAGCCGGGAAGGCAGATGCGCCATTTCTCTGCCCAAGGCGGATGTGGAACGCGCCCCCCTGGACACTTCCTTGACCGGGGATGCCCCGGACCTGCCCCAGCTGTCCGAACTGGATGTGGTCCGGCATTACACCCGGCTGTCCCAGTGGAACTTCGGGGTGGATTCCGGCATGTACCCGCTGGGATCCTGCACCATGAAATACAACCCTAAAACCAACGAGGTCCAGGCGGCCCGCCAGGGATTTGCCGGAGCCCATCCCCTGGCAGGCGATGAATTTTCCCAGGGGGCCCTGCGGCTCATGTACGATCTGGAACAGTATCTGGCGGAAATCACGGGATTTGACGCGGTCACGTCGCAGCCGGCCGCCGGTGCCCACGGGGAACTTACCGGCATGCTGATTATTCATGCGTATCATGCCAAACAGGGCAGACAGCGCTCCAAGATCATCATTCCGGACACAGCCCATGGCACCAACCCGGCATCCGCCACGTTGTGCGGATACAAAAGCATCAACCTCAAATCCGGCCCCAGAGGAATCCTGGAACCCGAATCCGTGGCCGAGGTTATGGATGAGGAAACTGCCGGCATCATGATCACCAATCCCAACACCCTGGGGCTGTTTGAGGAAAATATCAAAGAGATCTGCGAGATCGTTCATGCCAAAGGCGGGCTGGTTTACGGAGACGGGGCCAACATGAACGCCATCATGGGCGTGGTCAAGCCCGGGAAAGTGGGCATTGACGTGCTGCACCTGAACCTGCACAAAACCTTTTCCACCCCGCACGGCGGGGGTGGTCCGGGGTCCGGTCCGGTGGCCGTGACAAAGGAACTGACACCGTTTCTGCCCATCCCCAGGGTGGAAAAAAATCTGGATTCCTTCAGGTTCGTCACGGACTGTCCGGATTCCATCGGCCGGCTCCACACTTTTTACGGCCATTTCGGGGTCATGGTCAAGGCGTATGCCTATATTCTGTCCATGGGGGCCCAGGGACTGCTGGATGCATCCCGTCTGGCGGTTCTGAATGCCAATTATATCAAGGAATCCCTCAAAGACACCCTGAATCTGCCCTATGACCGGCCCTGCATGCATGAGTGCGTGTTCAACGATGCCAGGCAGCAGCCCCTTCATGTCACCACCATGGATATGGCCAAACGGCTACTGGATTATGGATTCCATCCGCCCACGGTTTATTTCCCGCTGGTGGTGGACGGCGCGTTCATGGTGGAACCCACCGAAACCGAATCCAAAGAGGACATCGACCAGTTCATCGATGCGGTCAAAGCCATTGCGAGAGAAGCGGAGACCGATCCGGAAAAGCTGACCGGCGCACCGGTGCTGCCCAAGGTGACTCGCTTAGATGAAGTGGCGGCTGCCAGAAAGCCATGCCTCAGAGGATAAACGCCATATCCCGTACCGGTGTATTCCAGGACTTAGGTCTTTTGGAATACGCCCGGGCTCTGGCGCTTCAGGAAACCGCCCGGCAAAATAAAATCGCGGACCGGACGGTGCCGGACACCATCTTTTTTGTCCAGCACCCGTCCGTATTCACTTTTGGCAGAAACGGGGGCAAGGAAAACCTGACCGTGTCCGAAGATTTTCTCAAGGACCGCGGCGTGACTTTGGTTCAGACGGACAGAGGCGGCAATGTCACCTATCACGGGCCCGGCCAGGCCGTGCTGTACCCGGTGGTGGACCTGGAACAGGCCCGGATCGGGGTGACGGATTTTGTTCACGGGTTAGAGGAGATTATGGGACAGACCGCCAGGGATTTCGGGGTGTCCATCCACAGAGACCCCAGAAACCACGGCATGTGGAAAGGTGCAAGAAAAATCGGCTCCGTGGGCTTGTCCATCAAACACGGCATCAGCATCCACGGGCTGGCCCTGAATGTGTCCATGGACCTGACCCCGTTTTCCTGGATCAATCCATGCGGCATGTCGGGTCTTTCCATGACCTCTTTGAAACAGGAACTGGAAGACCGGGGATTGTCCGATCCCCCGCTTCCCATGGACGCGGTCAAAGAAACCATGATCACTTATTTCTGCCAATGGTTTCATTTTCATCCGGCAAAGGAATCTGTTCATGCATAACCCTGTGGTCAAAAAAGGAAAGCCGGCCTGGCTGAAAAAGCACCTTCCCAGAGGTGGAGACTACGCCCGGGTCACCCGGCTGCTGTCAGGCGCCAAACTGCACACGGTGTGCCAGGAAGCCAACTGCCCCAACATGTTTGAATGCTTTTCAAAGGACACGGCCACGTTCATGATTCTGGGAGACCAGTGCACCCGGCACTGCCGGTTCTGCAACATCACGGCCCGCCCGCCGTTGCCTGTGGACCCGGACGAACCGGCCCGGGTGGCAAAAACCGCCCGGGATTTAGGTTTGCATTATGTGGTGGTGACATCCGTCACCAGAGACGACCTGCCCGACGGCGGGGCCGCCCATTTTGCCGCCGTGATCCGGGCGATCAAACAGATGGGAGAGGATACCGGACGGACCATCCGGGTGGAGGTGCTGATACCGGACTTCAAAGGCGATATGAATGCCTTGAAAACCGTGATGGATGCCGGTCCGGATGTGATCAACCACAACATTGAAACCGTGGCTGATTTGTACATACAAGCAAGGCCCGAGGCCGAGTATCAAAGATCTCTGGAACTGTTGAGAAACGTCAAGCGCCTGAACCCGGACATGCCGGCCAAATCCGGCATCATGGTGGGGCTGGGAGAAACCCGGGAACAGCTGGTGCAGACCCTGCAGGACCTGGCGGATCACGGGTGCGACATGCTCACTATCGGCCAGTATCTCCAGCCCACCCGGAACCATTTGCCTGTGCACAGATTTTATCCGCCGGATGAATTTGATGAACTGGCGGACATCGCCGGGCGCAAGGGGTTCAAAAAAGTGGCATCCGGACCCTTTGTGAGAAGTTCCTACAACGCCGAAGAACTGTTCCAACCGGCTGCATCCCAGCCGCTTACATCGTAACGCATTTCAGCTTAAACGTGCCGGCCGAGGCAATTTCAATGAATGACGCGCCATGGGCCGGCCCAAAACTGCCGGCCAGCACGATGATCAATGAATCGTCCGCCAGTTTTTTTTCTTCCAGCAGCCGGCAGATGGACAGTTTCAGGGATTCCATGGATCCCGCATTCATGGGAATGTAATCCGCGTACACCCCGAACGACAGGGATAATTGCCGCATCACCCGTTTGTCATACACCTGGGCGTAAATGGGATTGTCTCCCCGGTAGGCGGCCAGCTCAAGAATGGTGCTGCCGGATAAAGAGTCCGCCACAATGGCTTTGGTGTTCAACCGCAGCGCCGCTTTAACGGCAGCCTTGGCCAGATAGGCGGTCACTTTTTTCTCAGACGTATAGGGTGTGTTGATAAAACTGCTTGATTTGGTTTCCACCTCTGTGGCGATTTTCGCCATGATTCTCACCGCCAGTTCCGGATATCTGCCGCTGGCGGTCTCTCCGGACAGCATCAGCGCATCGGTTCGGTCCAGGCAGGCATTGGCCACATCCGACACTTCGGCCCGGGTGGGTCTGGGAGAATCGATCATGGAGTGAAGCATCTGTGTGGCCACGATCACCGGCCGCCGCCGTTCGATGCAGGTGGCGATGATCTTCTTCTGGATCAACGGAATTTTTTCCGTGGGAATCTCAACCGCCAGATCGCCTCTGGCGATCATGATGCCATACGCATGATCCAGAATCTCATCGATATTCTCTACCCCGTCACTGTTTTCAATTTTGGCAATGATCTTGATAGGGGATTTCTTTTTATCCAGGATTGCCTGCACGGCCAGCACATCTTCCTTGTTCCGCACAAACGAATGGGCAATAAAGTCCAGATAATGGTCTGCAGCCAATTCAATGAACCCCTTGTCTTTTTCACTCAAGGCGGGCAGTTTGACATGGACCGACGGGATATTCACGCTTTTTCTGGGATGGATCACCCCGTCGTTTTCCACATGGCACACCAGAAAATCATCGGCCTGATCCATGACCGCCAGGGCCACAGTACCGTCATCGATCAGAATGGAACTGCCGATGGGCACGTCTGAGACAAATTGCTTATGGGACACATAAATGATGTCGTCTCTGGAAATTCCGTTGGGATCTCCCTTGATACGGATCGATTCCCCGTGACGGACCGTCAGAGGCGCTTCGGCATCACAGGTGCGGATTTCAGGACCCTTGGTGTCCAGCAGAATTCCGATTTTCTCTGACACGGCCCGGGTATTTTCTACCACCATCAACGCATCCTCATGGGTCATGTGGGCCGTGTTGAGTCGGACCACGTTCATGCCGGCCCTGTATAACCCTTCAATAAATTCTTTGGAACAGTTCTGGCTGGATATGGTGGCAATGATTTTGGCTTTACGCTGCATGGCACGGACCTCCTATTTAAGCAGAATGTCATCACAAACTGTTCAATACCAGCATCGGCATCGACAGATGAAGATTTCAGGGCAAAATCAAGATCCCCCAGAGAAATCAGTGCTTCTTTCAGTTCTTTCAGGGAGAACCGGACCGATTTTTCAAAAATTTGAAATATAGGATACGGACTGTTGGGATTGGGGGCAAGCACCAAGTCTTTGGGGGGGGGCTCTATCCGGTCATGAACCGCCTGATTCCGGGCCGACTGGTCGTGGGCAATAACGGCAGGCATGATCTGCTGTTTGAACGCATTGAAATTTAACCGGTCCAACCGGACATTTGGGTATTTTTCTGACAATTCCAGTGAAAACGCCTTGAACAGCAGCATCCGGCGCACCAGGTTTTCAAAGGCTTTGAGGATCTGTAACGGATGGAACCCGTCCTTTCGCAGGGACGACAGATAAAACAGGGCCCGGCTGACATCTTTTTCCATCATCGCATTGGTGAGGCTGAAAATCGGGTCTTTTTTATCCCGCTGAATAATGGTTTCCACATCTGCCCGGGAAATGCCCGTGCGATCCCCGGTGAACGAGATCAGTTTGTCCAGATTCTGGGCAAACAGGGCCGGATTGAACCCGGTTCGGTCCAGCAGTTCGGAAAACGCAGCCGTATCCATGGTTTTGCCGGACTCGGCCAGCACCGGTCCGGCCACATTCTGAAGGATTTGTCGCTGATCATCCAGATCTGCCTTTCTGGCTCCCTGGGGCACGGTACAGTCAATGATCAGACCGGTTTTTTCCAGGGTTTTGACAATTTTTCTGCGCCGGTCCAGGGAACCGGCTGTCATCACCAGGAAATGCCCGTCCGGTATACCGCTTTGAACGATTTCAGACAACCGGTCCAGATCCTTTTCTGAATAAGACACCTCCCCTGCCCCGACTTTGACGGTAAACATCGGGACGTGCCGCACCAGCACCAGTTTTCCGCCAAAAAAAGAAAACGTGCCGACCTGTTCGATCACATCTCCCATGGATGTCATCCGTCCATCCAGTGTTTCCACTTGACATCCTGAGGCGGCGTTTTCCACGACACTGGTTTTGATCCGATCCAC
>JBFLKI010000182.1:0-7506 GCA_040883135.1 Desulfotignum sp.
GGATTCGGCGTGTCCAGGATCAGTTCGATACCGGCTTTTCGGATGCGGGAATCCATGGTGGTCACCAGCTCCTGGATAAAATCGAACACAGACACCGGCTGCAGTTCCAGGGGCCGGTTCTTGGAATGATACAGAATATCAAGCACCATCTTCCGTATCATGGCGATATTTTCCCGGATAATATCCCAGCCGTTGGCAATCCGGTCTAAGTCCTTTTTTTCAAGCCCGGAACGAATCATGTAATCTCCACCGTCCAGCCCGGTCAGCATGCCCTTGATGCCGTGGGAAATCGAGGAGATGTGCAGGCCCAGGGCCGCCAGGTGATCCTGAAGCTGGTGAATGACCGTGACATCCGTACACATTTCCATGACATGGCTGATGCGGCCGCTGTCATCAGGGATGGCCGAGGTCTGAATGAAAAACCTTCGCACACGGCCGTCCTTGAGGGTGACATCTATTTCCGCGGTATGAGACTGGCCGTCGGAAAAGGTTTCTTTCACCGGACAGGTGTCACAGGGGATTTTGCGCTGCTGTTGCACCTGAAAGCAATACATGTCCGGGTCATCACCGAACTGTTCCTTGAACCGGTTGTTGGATTCCACAATCCTGAAATTTTCGTCCAGAATGGTAATATATGCCGGGGACTCGTTGAACAGCTGAATATACCGTTTTTCTGATTCCGCCAGTTTCCGGGTCTTTTCCGCCACAAGGGTTTCCAGATTCCGGGTATGGTCGGCCAGTTTTTCCCGGGTGAGAATCCGGTCATTCGCCCGTTTCAAAGCGATATCCAGCACATCCTGATTCACGGGTTTGGAGATGAAATCCACGGCACCGGCCTTCAGGCTTTCAATGGCGAGATTGGCATCCCCGTATCCGGTGATCATGATCACCTCGATATCCGGAAATGACTGCTTGACCGCTTTGAGCAGGGCCATACCGTCCATACCGGGCATGCGGATGTCTGTGAGAACGATATCGGGCCTGTGCGTCTTGACCATGTCAAGCCCTGATAAGCCGTTCTCGGCCGTCAACACCTCATACCCGGCATCCGTCAGAGTGATTTCCAGGACCTCCCGGATTCCCTCTTCGTCATCGACAACCAGGAGTTTATTTGTCATAATTTTGCAACAATCACACGCCCAAAACCGCCTTAACTTTGGCAAGGACCTCATCGGGTTTGAAAGGTTTGGCAAAAAACGCTTCCGCTTTGGGAATGGAATGGGTTCGGCCGGACAGCCCTGAGATGACAATTACCGGAGTCGTATATCCTTTTTTGGAAATTTTCCTGAAAAAACGGGGCCCCCACTCTTCGGGCATCTCCAGATCCAGGGTGATCAGATCCGGCTGCTGGTCCAGAAAAACCTCCATGGCCTGTTTACCGTCATCTGCGATACAGGTGTCAAATCCGTTGTCCTTGAACAATGTTTCCAGATAACGGGTAATGGCTGGATCATCATCCACGATCATTATTTTTTTTGTCATGGCCCTCTCCTTATTCCTTGACGTGGCATTCTCCGCACAGTACCGGCCCATCCCCCCGGTCAAAATGGCAGCTTCTGCACAGATTGTGATAGGCGGCTTCCAGCGGCATGGGATTGTCCGGCGCCGGTTTAAGGCTGTGACAGTCAGAGCAGTAGAGGTCTTCACTGCTTTCATCTGAAACCAGCTCACCGTTTTCATACACATGGTGGCAGACACTGCAGTCATCCTCCAGAAGAAAAATATGGTCGTCATGGGGAAACACGGCCCCGGGCCGCCGCGTGGATTCAAAGGCCCAGGGGTCCAGACGTTCCAAATCCTGCCCGGCATAACAAAACAATCCCGTCAGGACTGCGGCCAGAAGCACGGCCAGGACCAGGATGAATCGGCTTGGAGGTGTCATGTCATACCCCCGGCTCATAAATTTTTTTTTCCATGGTTTCATATATCAGGTCCCCCAGAAACTTGATCTCCATGTTCAAGTCATAATGATGGATAATGTCCTCCAGCCCGCTGTGACAGTTGTGACAGGGTGCGATCAGCACGTCCGCACCGGTGGCGGCGAGCTGTTCCGCCTTGATCCGGTTGTTGACCATGCGTTCCCCTTTATAAGGTGGGCCGCAGTTGATGACCCCGCCTCCGGCACCGCAGCAGTAGTTGTGCTCCCGGTTGGGTGTCATCTCAACGAAATCCGCGCACACCATGTTCACCACTTCCCTGGCTTTGTCATGCAGTCCCCGTCCCCGGGACACATTGCAGGGGTCGTGCAGGGTCACTTTTTTGCGGTACTTCTCCTTGATGGTGATCCGCCCCTGGGTGAGCAGTTCATGGTAGAACGCCAGGGCATGCACCACCTCAAAAGGCGGCATAACCCAGGAGTTCCACCGGTTGCCGATATCATACACCGACCGGAACGCGTGACCGCATTCTCCCATGACAATGCGCTTGACCCGAAGCTTTGCCGCCGTCTCAAAAAACGTCCGGGCGATGCGCCCGGAAATTTCATTGTCTCCGGTGTACATGGCCATGTTGCTGTTATCCCACCCCGGGGTTGAGGGCATGGTCCAGTTCATGCCGGCCGCGTGCATCATGGTGGCGGCCTGGTAAATCAGCCCGGCCTGAAATTTGGGTTCCGGTGCGATCACGGAATACATGATATCCGCGCCCACTTTGTCCAGGGGAATCTGCAAATCCTCAAATTCATCTCTGGCATCTTCTTCCTGCCATTGCAGGGTGTCAATCCATTCATCATCCTTGACCCACATCTGATTCAAGGTTACGGAATGGGAATTGACCGTATCCTGGATATACTGGGGCGTAATTTCCAGTTTATGGCAGATTCTTCGCACCAGCAGCATCAGATAGGCGATATCAATGCCGAACGGGCAGTACATGGCGCACCGTTTGCAGGCATTGCACTCCAGGTGGGCGATCCGCACGGCCCGCCGCAGAAAATCCTTTGATACGTCTCCGTCTTTTTTCAGCATTTCCCAGATGGTGTTTTTCACTTTGGCGGCCGGCATGAACTGGGGATTCCGGTCGTTGGACAGAAAGTAACTGCACGCTTCGGCGCACAGGCCGCATCGCATGCAGGTTTCCACATAGGCTTTGAACCGAGGACCGGTCTCCTTTTTCAAAACCTGTTGAATGACCTGCCGGATCCGGTCCTGGGTCAATCTTTCGAGCCCGGACTCTATGGCCGGATCGGTTGGTTTCTCAACAGATGAACGGGCGTCTGTCATGGGTTTGTCCTTTATTTGCATGGAGTTGTCTTTTACCAGTCTCTGGCCTGTCTGACATGGCCGAATTCAGATCCCATGTAAGCCCGGGTCAGCGGCGCGGTCAACATATGGGAAAACCGGGAAAACGGAACGATGATGAGCAGCACCTCTCCGGACAAAATGTGAATCACGGTGATCCATCGGTAGGCGATCCACTGGTGGTACGCCAGAAATCCCGTCAGAAAGGGAAGCAGCACCAACAGAATCAGCACATGATCCATGACCCCGGTCAGAAATTTCACTTCCGGCACCATGAACCTCCGCACGGCAAAAAAGATGAGCGCCGCAATCACCCCCACGGTCAGCCAGTCCGCCACCCGATCGTTTAAGGCGGGCCAGGATATCTGAAACGCCTCATTGATCAGTACGATATGAGATGCCAGAAACAATGGCACCAGAAACAGCAGAATGTGAAACAGATACGATATCCCATAATATACCGGGCTCATTCGGGCGCTTCTGGGAAAAAAGGGGGTCATCCAGGCCCCTATGGACCGCAGGCTGTGTCTGAGTGTCATATAAGAAAAGATATAAGGTTCCTTCTGGCGAACCGCACGAAGGATCCCCACCAGTTTAACGGTCAGGCCGCCCAGAAATATGATGACCGATATCCAGACCATGGGGCCCATGATAAAGGCGATAAAACTGTTCATTGCAATGCTCCTTGAAAAAAATTGCCGCGGTTATACATGAATGATCCGGCGCCTGTAAATCCCGTTTTCAATGCCTTTGAGCAATACCATGGATCCGTCGGGGCTGATGACGGGATCCGCCATGAAACTGAATCCGGACGCCGCCACCCGGTTATTGATCACCAGTTGATACTGGTCCTGTTTCTGGATGACCACCGCCACCACACCGCCGTCGGCACTTAGACTGGGGACAAAGACCATGTCAGCGGCCATTCCCCAGGAGGTGTGATTGACGGCCAGGTCCCAGACATCCTTGTGTTTGTATACCGCCGCCAGGGTGGCGCCGTTTTCAGAAAAATGGATGTCTGAAATCATGGTGTCCCAGGACACCGGCCACACCGTGTCGTTCACGGCCACGCTCCAGCGACCGTAAGGGGTGGACACAATGGCCGCCACATCCCTGCCATTGGGAGACAGGGTCAAATGCCAGAGCTGGTCATATCGATTTCGCCAGAACGGGGCATCATTTTTATATAATTCCCATTTTCCCTTGACGCGGACCGGTGCCAGCAGTGAATTCTCATCCAAAAATTCCGGTTTCCACACCGATTCAAAGCGGTTGTCCCACAGGGTGTCATTCTGGACGATGCCATACGCTTCCCGGCTCGTCCGCACGGTATATCCGATCTGCGTGCCGGATGCGTCAAAACTGATATCCCAGATATTCAGAAACCGCCGGTCTTTGGGAATGCCGTTGCAGGCCACACTGAAAATGCCTTTTTTAAAGGCTTCCACATCCGCGCCCGGCATGGAAATCACCTGGACTACGGCGGCGGAAGATCCGTTGGCAGCCACGACCGCACCGGTCATATTTTCATACCGATGCTCCCAGGGCGTATCGTTCACCAGCACCCCGTATTCCGAATCAGACTGGAATGCAGCCCCCAGGGTCCGCCCATCCGGACTCACCATCATCTGCCAGATAAAATCACACCAGTGGGTCCATTCCTGTCCGTCCACCGCAACGGTCCATTCTTCATCCCGGGCCACGAACGCGGCAAACCCGCTGCCGGAAATGGGTGCCAGGCTCCAGATTTTTTCATATTCGCCTTCCCAGACCTCTCCGTTCACACACACATTAAAAGCCATCTCATCCAGGTTGACTATGGCGGCGATGCGCTCACCATCTCTGCTCACCCGGGGGGACTGGACCCAGTTGAAACGGGTTCGCCATTCATCAACCGGTATCTCCTTGAGCTCGGTCCCCCAGTCCCACGATGTGTTATCTTCCATAATTTTCTCCAGATGCTTACGCGGTTTTGGTCTGTTTGTTCCGTTTGGAATGACAGTCGGACAATGCCAGATACAAGCCACCTACCGCCAGCTGGGCGCAGTGTTCATGGTCCGGCGGCAATGTCTGAAGATATTCCACGACCTGTTCAGGGGTAATTTCCCACGCCTGATCAATGGTTTTTCCCCGGGCGAAAAACGCCACCGTATTGCAGCAGGCAGTGGTGTTGAGGCATCCATGGGTCATGAAAGACACTCCGTCCAGCACGCCGTCTTTCATCTTGATGAAAAATTCAACCGTATCTCCGCATTCTCCGGTTCTTTTTCCGTATCCGTCCGGGTCATGAATCATCTCTTTATGTCCGGTATCATACGCCATTTCCAGAAATTGAACGGAATGGCGGTTCCAGAAATCCAAATCGTTCATTGTCAATCTCCATTCTGATGTACCCTGCGGTTTTTTCTCATGACTTTATATACTTTTTATGGCCCCGGGGTCAACCGGGGATCGAATTTCCATGATGGCTGATATGAAATATTCCAGTAAAAAACACTGCTTGCTTTTCCAGGACCATGATACTATTTTGGCGGTCATGAAAAATAAGGATTTTTATGACATAACGATCATTGGTGGCGGTATTGTGGGAGTTGCCACCGCACTGGCACTTCAGGCACAGTTCGTTCATGCCGACATCCTGCTGATCGAAAAGGAAAACCGGTTCGCGGTCCACCAGACCGGACACAATTCCGGCGTGATCCATGCCGGGGTGTACTATGCCCCCGGGAGTCTGAAAGCGGACTTCTGCCGGAGAGGATCCTCGGCCACCATGGCCTTCTGCACAGAACACCGTCTGCCGTTCAGACAATGCGGCAAACTCCTGGTTGCCACGACCCCCATCGAACACGAAAGAATGCAGGCCCTGAAACAGCGATGTGTCCGGAATCAGATACAGGTTTTCGAACTGGACCGGCAGGAACTGATGCGCATGGAACCTCGGATTCAGGGTCTGGGAGCTTTGCTGGTACCGGCCACCGGAATTTGTGATTTTGGGGCGATCACCCGGAAAATGGCCGCCCTGTTTTCGGATCGAGGCGGACATATCCGGATCGGACACCCTGTCACGCACCTGCTGGAGACCCGGGATCAGGTGACGGCTTATACCCGCGGCGGTGAGGTCTCAACCCGTTATCTGGTGGTGTGCGCAGGTCTGATGGCAGACCGCCTGGCAAAAATAATGCACATTGACATCGATTTTTCCATCCTGCCGTTCCGGGGGGAATACTACCAGCTGCCCGGCCACCGGTCCAACATCGTTTCCCGGCTCATCTATCCGGTACCGGACCCGGATCTGCCTTTTTTAGGCGTGCATCTGACGCCCATGATCGACGGATGCATCACTGTGGGACCCAATGCGGTTCTCGGCTTTGATCGGGAAGGATACGGCCGGTTCAATGCAAATGTTTCAGATATCGCTCAAATGGCGGCATTCCCGGGTTTCTGGAAGGTCATGGGACGGCATCTGACATCTGGTTTCAAGGAACAGGTGGATTCCCTGTGGAAACCCGGATATCTGGCGCGTATCAGAAAATACTGTCCCTCCCTGACCCTCAAGGATCTGTTACCATATCCCCCGGGTATCCGTGCCCAGGCGGTCATGAAAAACGGAGACCTGGTTCACGATTTTCTGTTCGCTCGATCCCCGCGTTCCCTGCACGTGTGTAACGCCCCTTCCCCGGCAGCGACTTCCGCCATCCCCATCGGTCAATACCTGCGGGACCGGGTGATGGACCAGTTTGATCTGTAAAACTCTTACTTTGTCATGCCCGGTCCCAAATAAATCGAATTTGAACCGTTGGCGCGATCCTAAAGGGGACTCATTCAGATCAGTCATGCATCCGGCTGTTTTTTTGTCCAGACCTTAGCGCAAAAAGCGCAGAGCAGAATGATCAGCCCTGCCGCCGATCAAAAACAAAGATGCCGTCCACCATGGTGGCCACGGCCGATCCCTGGACCGCCACGCCGCTGAAAGGTGTGTTACGGCTTTTGGATACGAACCGGTCCGGATCGATCACCCCTTTTTCCTCCAGATCGATCAGGGTCAGATCCGCGGGATTTCCAGGGATGATATCATTGTTGATTCCCAGAATCCGGGCCGGATGTTTGGCCATTTTCACAATCAGCTCATTCAGCGGCAGCCATCCGTTTTGAACCAGTTTCAAAGACAGCGGCAGTGCGGTTTCCAGACCCACGATTCCGAATGCGGCCCGATCAAACTCCAGATCTTTTTCCTCCTGGCTGTGGGGGGCATGGTCTGAGGCGATCA
>JBFLKI010000183.1:0-7907 GCA_040883135.1 Desulfotignum sp.
TATCCGATCCCTTTCCGGGCACGGATATACATCGGATATTGTGTAATATCTTCATCTCCCAGAAACACATGGCCGCTGTCCGGGCGGATCATGCCGACGGTCATGTAGAAAGTGGTGGTCTTGCCGGCACCGTTGGGTCCGAGCAGTCCGGTCACCCGGCCCGGTCTGACCGTCAAATCGGCCTGATTGACCACTGTTTTTCCGTTGTAGGTTTTTACCAGATTATTGAGAGATAGTTCTGTCATCTATTGATCAGCCGGTTTGTCTTCCGGGTTGAACAGCGCCTGTACCCGGGTTTTGCCGTCGCTTTCCACAATCACCCGCTCCTGCTTCCGGAACAGGGTGATTTTTGTACCGCTCACCCAGCTGGTGCCGGTGAGCAGTCTGACTTCGTTGCCGGTAAGGATCAGGGTATCGTCTGCTGCTGTGTAGACCGCTTTGTCTGCAAATGCCTTTCTGTCTCCGGCCGTGTATTCGACATTTTCGACAGCCACAATCTGTTTGATCCGGTCGGCATTGCCCGGGGCCGGCGTGTCCGGCTGGGATGGATGCAGATAGATTTTAATCGATGCCGCTTCGATAAGTGTATTCTCCTGATCCGCCCTGACATTGCCGATGAATTCCACCATGGATGCTTCCTGGTGAGCGATCATTTTATCTGCGGTGATATGCAGCGGTTTTTCCGAAGAAAGCGCCGACCCGGTCCCGGTTTTTTCCTGGGCGGATACCAGCGGCACCAGGATCAGAACCAGCAGCCCGATGATACCGCGCATCCAGTTACGGCAGATGGAAATTCTCACTGAATTGTCCTTTGACATGTCCCTGTAAAATTATTTCATTGTCGTTGATACGGATTTCCATGGTATCCGCTTCTATTGTGGCATCTGCATTTTCAAGCCATACCCGTGTGTCAGCATGTATTATATGTGCTTTTTTTTTATAATGCAACTTATCAGTTTTCAGGGTGTTTGCGCGGTGCTTTACGACCACGTTGCCCGTAAAATCGATGTCATGGGTCTGTGTGTCCAGAATCCCATGGTCGGATGTCAGAAGAACGGTATCCTTGTTTTGGGTATGAAATATCACCCGGACCCGGGTGAGTATGGCCTGATTCCGTTCCTTTGCCAGGGTGGCGGTAGCGGCTTCCAACTCCCATTCCGTGATGCCGTTCCTTTTGGAAACCTGCTTCATGGCATCCAGTTTCAGGGCCGCATCGGAATCAATGTGCAGATCAGTGACCTGTTGAGGCACGGTCGTCATCTGATGAATCACATAACCGATACCGGCGCTGACGGTTATGGCCATCAGGATCAATAAGACCATCACCAGCGGTTTTTTGAAAAAAAAGCGGTTCATACCAGAAACGGTTTCAGTGCGTTATCCCACAGGCCCGCCGCTTTGAGAATGGCGTCACAGATTTCTCTGACAGCGCCCTGGCCGCCGGATGCTCTGGTGATGATATCGGCCCGGGCTTTCACTTCATCTGCGGCGTCGGCCACGGCAATGGCGACCCCGGCCCGGGCCATGGCCGGCAGATCGATCAGGTCATCTCCCATAAAGGCCATGGCAGATGGATCAATGCCGGTTTTCCGGGCCATCCGGTCCAGTGCTTCCGCTTTGTTGAAAATACCGTCAAAAATCAGGTCGATGCCCAGGTTCCGGCAGCGGTGGGTCAATGCCCCTGAAATACGTCCGGTAATGATGCCCACCAGAATGCCGTTGTCCATGAGCAGGCGCAATCCCAAGCCGTCCCGGGAAGAGAACTGTTTGATCTGTTCTCCGGAATCGGTATAGATGATACGGCCGTCGGTCAACACCCCGTCCACATCCAGTACCAGCAGTTTGACCTGTTTCAGTAATGCTGTCATCCGGTTATGCCGCCGCCTGTTTGATGGCCAGAAGGGTTTTGAGCAACGGGGCCATGTCGGCCAGGGGCATGGAATTGGGTCCATCGCACAGCGCTTTGGAAGGCTCGGGGTGGGTTTCCATAAACAGGCCGTGTGCCCCGGCTGCCACGGCTGCTTTTGCCAGCGTGGGGATGAATGCCCGGTCTCCGGCCGATGACGTGATGCCGCCCCCGGGAAGCTGGACACTGTGGGTGGCATCAAAAATCACGGGTACGCCCATTTGCCGCAAAATATGGATGGACCGGAAATCCACCACCAGGTTGTTGTACCCGAAGCTGGTGCCCCGTTCGGTGATAGCGATGTGGGGATTACCGGTGGATGCGGCTTTGTCAAGGATGTTTTTGCAGTCCCCGGGTGACAGGAACTGGCCTTTTTTGACGCTCACCGGTCGACCGGTCCGGCATGCAGCTAAAATCAGGTCGGTCTGGCGGCATAAAAACGCCGGAATCTGGATGACGTCCAGTACCCGGGCCGCAGGAACGGCCTGATCCGGCAGATGAATGTCGGAAATCACCTTGACACCCAGGCGGGACTTGATCTCTTCCAGAATGGACAGTCCCTGTTCAAACCCTGGGCCTCGGAATGAGTCCACAGATGTCCGGTTGGCCTTGTCAAAAGAGGCCTTGAACAGAAACGGAATGTTCAGATTCCGGGTAATGGACTTCAGGGTATCGCAGATCTGAAAGGTGGTATCAAAATTTTCGATCACACAAGGTCCGGCCACCAGAAAAAACCGGGGGCTTGGAGTATCGATCATTTCGAAAAAAAAATTGGTCATGGTTCATCCCTTGGCATCTGAATGTTCTGGGCGTCATTACGTGGATCAACCTATATTCTGACACCCAAAAAGTCAAGAATGTAAAATACCTTGATAAGTTTGGGTGTAGCTGGTATTTTTATGGTCGTTTCGATTTGGCTAATGTTAAATACTTGAAAAAATGGGTTTTTTTAATGAAAAAATTTTTCTTACTGGTCATTTGTGTTGTAATTCTGGTGCCGCTGATCTGGGTGCTGCTATATCGATTTGAAGGAACGCCTCCCGGGGTCACAGCGGATTTGCCGTCAAAGTATATCAAGGACGGGGTGGCCTTGACCTTAGATGTTCAGGACACCGGAACCGGGCTCCGGGAGGTTCATGTCCGTCTGATGCAGCAGGAAACGGAAAAAACCCTGTTGAAAAAAACCTATCCAGCGGGTTCTCTGTTTAATCCCTTTTCCGGAGACATCCCGAAAGAAGACCGGTTTGTCATTCCTGTGGAAACCGGTCGGCACGGGTTGAGTGACGGCGATGCCCTGCTTCTTGTTCAGGTGACCGATCAGTCCTGGCGGCAATGGAACAGGGGCAACATTACAGATGAACAGATATCGGTTACCATCGACACACAGCCTCCGAAAATAGAGATATTGAGCCGGCAGCACAATGTGGAACGGGGCGGTTCCGGCCTGGTGATCTACCGATTGTTCGAAACAGATGTCAAAAGCGGTGTACAGGTGGGGGACCGGTTTTTCCCGGGTCATTCCGGGATGTTCGAACAGCCGGACATTCATGCCGCGTTTTTTGCGCTGGATCACACCCAGGGACCCGGTATCCAGTTGTGGGTTGCCGCCGAGGATGGGGCGGGGAATACCTCACGCAAAGGATTTTACCATTACATCCGGGACCGGGGGTTCAAATCGGATGTACTCAAAATTTCCGATACGTTTTTAGGATTGACCATGCCGGACTTTCACCTTGGTGACCGGGAAAGCCAGATCCAAAAAACAGACAACCCGCTCCTGGAAAAATTTCTGGTGGTGAACACCGAACTCCGGGGTGCCAATGTCAATAAAGTGTTGTCCGTACCGGCGAATACAGTACAGCAGGTGCTGTGGCAGGGGCGGTTCGAACGAATGGCCGGTGCCACCCGAGCCGGATTCGGGGACCAGCGGACCTATACCTACAATGGCAAACAGATCGGACATTCCCGGCACCTGGGAATCGATCTGGCATCCACAGCCATGACACCGGTGGGAGCGGCCAATGCCGGCCGGGTTGTCATGGCGGAACCCGTGGGTATTTTCGGCAACACCGTGATGATCGACCATGGGTTTGGTCTGGCCAGCCTGTACGCGCATTTGAGTAATATGATTGTGTCCGTGGGAGACACGGTCCATAAAGGGGATATCATCGGCAATACCGGGATGACAGGGCTGGCAGCCGGAGATCATCTGCATTTTTCCATGATCGTCCACAATGTGTTTGTCAATCCGCTGGAATGGTGGGACCCCAACTGGATCGAAAACAACATCACCGCCAAGATCAAAGCAGTTAGAGAAGGAACATCATGAGCGATCATCAGGTTAATAAAACCTACGAACAGATCAATGAGAAAATCGCCCGGGGAGAGGCCGTGGTGGTCACTGCCGAAGAAATTGTCGACATTGCCCGGGACAGGGGGGTCGTGGAAGCGGCCCGGCAGGTGGATGTGGTGACCACCGGCACGTTTGCTCCCATGTGTTCTTCCGGTGCGTTCATCAACATCGGACAGTCGAAACCGGTGATCCGCACAACGAAAACCTGGTTCAACAATGTGCCGGCCTATTCGGGGATTGCGGCGGTGGACTGTTATCTGGGTGCTACCCAGACCAGTGAAGATGATCCTTTGAACAAACGCCATCCCGGGGATTTTAATTACGGCGGGGGGCATGTGATTCAGGATCTGGTGGCGGGCAGACCCGTGGAAATCCGTGCTGAATCCTATGGCACCGACTGTTATCCCAACCGGCGCATCGAAAAGGTCATGACCCTTGAAGAACTGCCCAATGCCATGCTGGTGAATCCCAGAAACGCCTATCAGAATTACAATTGCGCCATCAACCGGTCGGATCGGACCAAGTACACCTATATGGGTACCTTGAAGCCCGACATGGGCAATGCCAATTATTCTACCTCCGGGGCGTTGAGCCCGCTGTTCAATGATCCGTATCTCAAAACCATCGGTGTGGGTACCCGGATTTTTCTGGGCGGGGCCCAGGGGTATGTGATCTGGACCGGAACCCAGCACAAATCTGCTGTGGAACGGGGAATGAACGGCGTGCCGCTGGGTCCGGCCGGCACATTGTCCGTGATGGGCGACCTCAAGGAGATGTCTCCGGACTGGCTGGTGGGACAGAGTATCCGGGGGTACGGATGTTCTCTTTCCGTGGGTCTGGGCATCCCGATTCCGATTCTCAACGAGGAAATTCTCAAGTATACCGCAGTCTCCGATGAAGAGATCTTCACCCAGATCGTGGATTATGGATTTGACTATCCTGAAGGTGTGGCCCGGTCATTCGGCCAGGTGAGTTATGCGGAACTCAAAAGCGGTTCCATTACCATCAAGGGACGTACCGTGACCACCCATCCCCTGTCCAGTATGGTCAAGGCCAGAAAGATCGCGGAAATGCTCAAGTCAGCGATCCAGCGTTCCCGGTTCTTGCTGGGCCGGCCTCAGCACCTGTTTTTCCGGCAATAAGAGGTTGACATGACAAAAAAGAAAAATGCCTGGCGGGAGAATATCGAAGCGATTCTCATTGCCGTTGTGATCGCCTTGTTCATCCGGACATTCATCGTCCAGGCGTTCAAGATCCCTTCGGGTTCCATGCTCGAAACTCTTCAGATCGGGGATCACATCCTGGTGAACAAGTTTATTTACGGGATTAAAATACCCTTTACCGACGGCCGGGTACTGATCCCCATCAAGAAGCCTCAACGGGGAGATATCGTGGTATTCAAATATCCGGAAGACCCATCCAAGGATTTTATTAAGCGGGTGGTGGCCGTGGCCGGAGACACCGTATCCATTGTTGACAAGCAATTGTATGTCAACGGTGAACCGGTGACCGATGAACCCTATGCCATGTATTCCCGGTATCCCACGCATGTGGACAACATGCGGCCGGTCAAGGTGCCGGAAAACAAATTGTTTGTCATGGGAGACAATCGGGACAACAGCCATGACAGCCGGTTTTGGGGGTTTGTGGATCTGTCGGCCGTCAAGGGCAAGGCTTTCATGATCTACTGGTCCTGGGACCGGGAAAAGTTTGGTATCCGGTGGCAACGGATCGGTGATCTGCTGATATGACAAAATAGATTGAAGGATGCATGATGCGATTCACGAAAAAGGATATCCTGGACATTCATTCTCTGGATCCCGAAGAGATCGCCCTGATTCTGGACACAGCCATGGGCATGAAAGAGATTTCCCAGAGACCGGTGAAAAAGGTGCCTACCCTTCGGGGCAAGACCATTGTGCTGTTCTTTCAGGAACCTTCCACCCGGACCAAACTCTCCTTTGAGATTGCCGCCAAACGGTTGTCCGCCGATTCCGTGGCCATTGCCAAAGCCGGTTCTTCCATGGCCAAGGGCGAAACCCTGATCGACACGGTGAAAAATTTGGAAGCCATGCGGCCGGATGTGATCGTGATGCGTCATGCCTCTTCCGGGGCCGCTTACCTGGTGGCAAACCGGGTGGCTTGTTCGGTGATCAATGCCGGAGACGGGATCCATGCCCATCCCTCTCAGGCCCTGCTGGACATGATGAGTGTCCGGGAAAAAAAAGGGCGTCTGTCAGGATTGAAACTGGCCATGATCGGTGATATCGCCCATTCCCGGGTGGCCCGGTCCGATATTGCCGGATTTTCCAAAATGGGGGCACAAGTGTGGGTGTGCGCCCCCCGCACCATGATTCCGGCGGGAATTCAAACCCTGGGGTGCACGGTGGCACCCACCATGGAAGCATGCGTGGCGGATGCGGACGTGATCATGATGCTCCGGATTCAAAAAGAGCGGATGAGCGATGTCCTGTTTCCCACAGAAAGGGAGTATGCCGGCTGGTTCGGCCTGAACCGGGACCGGGTGGCGCTGGCGAAAAAAGATGTCACCATCATGCATCCGGGTCCCATGAACCGGGGGGTGGAAATCAGCAGTGATGTGGCGGATGCCGGATATTCCATGATTCTGGATCAGGTGACCAACGGGGTGGCGCTGCGCATGGCCCTTTATTATCTGGTGGCGGGAGGAAGCAGACATGCGGACATTGATTAAAGGAGCCAGGGTCCTGGATCCCGGGAGTCTGGATGGGTATAAAAACGTTCTGATCAACGGACCGACCATTGAAGCCGTCCTGGATCCGCTGGATCCTGTGCCCGGCAATGACACGGATTTCAAGGTCGTCGATGCAGATGGCCTGGTGCTGGTCCCGGGGCTCATGGATATTCATGTCCATCTGCGCGAGCCGGGACATGAGTACAAGGAAACCATTGCCACGGGTGCGGCTGCGGCGGCCCGGGGCGGATTCACCGCCGTGTGTGCCATGCCCAACACGGTACCGGTCAATGACAATGCGCAGGTGACTGGGTTTATTCTTGAAAAAGCCAGGACTGCAAAAGCGGCACGGGTCTATCCGGTGGGGGCGGTCACCAGAGGATCCCTCGGCACCCAGCTGGCTGAAATTCGGGAGATGCGGCAGGCAGGGATCGTGGCCGTGTCCGATGACGGCCGGCCCGTGGAAAACGCCCAGCTCATGCGAAGGGCTCTGGAATACTGCGACGGGTTGTCCATACCGGTGTTTGTCCATGCCGAAGACCTGTCTCTGGTGAACGGCGGTTCCATGAATGAAGGCCCGGCAGCCACGTTCCATGGTATTCCCGGAATCCCCAATGCTGCGGAAGCCGTAATGGTGGCAAGAGATATTCTGTTGTCCCGTCTGACCGGTGCCCATGTGCATTTCTGCCATATCAGCTGTGAAGAATCCATTGAGTTGATCCGCAATGCCAAACAACAGGGGCTCCGGGTGACCTGTGAAACCGCGCCCCATTATTTCACCCTGACCGATGAGGATGTCAAGGGATACGACACCCGTTTCAAGATGAACCCGCCCTTGAGATCGGAAAAAGACCGCCAGGCAGTGATCCAGGGGTTGGTGGACGGCACCATTGATGTGATCGCCTCAGACCATGCCCCCCACAGCCAGGAGGAAA
>JBFLKI010000184.1:0-6549 GCA_040883135.1 Desulfotignum sp.
CACTCCCAAATCAGTGGTTCGCGGGGTACAGCTGTCTACCGGCGCATTGCTGATTTCAGGCGGGGTGAAATTCATCATCGGAACCTCGAAATACCAGACCCTGCAGGAAGCAGTGGAACCCCATCTCACGGTACAGGCCCTGGCCGGCGTTCCCGTCAGTGTCATCATCGGGATCATCGGTGCCGTTGCCACCCTGCTGCTGCTGGACAACCGGAAATTTCCGGCCGGGTTGATCGTTGTAGCCGGCGGGCTTGTGCTGGGCCTGATCTTCGGAATCAGAAGCGAGATTAGCAGCATCACTGTCGGATTGAACCTGCCGCAGTTGTTTCCTTTTGATTTTCCGGCCAAAGCGGATTTTACCTTTGCCCTGTTTGTCCTGGTCCTCCCCCAGCTGCCCATGACCATGGGAAATGCGGTCATTGCATACACAGATCTTTCCTCTGAATATTTTCCTGACAAAGCATCGAAACTGACCAACCGGAAAGCGTGTGTGAGTATGGCTTTGGCCAATTTTTTCAGTTTCTGCCTGGGGGGAATGCCCCTTTGCCACGGCGCCGGCGGGCTGGCCGCTCATTACCGTTTCGGCGCACGGACCGCTGGTTCCAACCTCATGATCGGCTTACTGTTTGCGGGCCTGGCCGTTATTTTCGGAAACAGTATCGTCCAGGTGTTCAATTTAATCCCCATGTCCATCCTGGGGGTGCTGCTCATATTCGCAGGTGCGCAACTGACACTTGCCATGATGGACCTGGACCAGCGCAAAGACTTTTTTGTCGCCACACTGATACTGGGAATCACCCTGGCATCGAACCTGGCAGCCGGATTTATTGCAGGCATGGTGGTGGCCCATGTGCTGCGGTGGGAAAAGCTTTCCGTATAGCAGCTTCCCCACTGCATTTAGCAGTGATCCATACCGCACCAGCCATCTCCCGGTCCAAGACCATTTCTGCCAATAACCTGAACCGTGCTTAATTACCAGATCTTTTATACCCTTCATCAAGGGCCTCCATTACCGGACAACACTATTGACGATATGGCAGGGAATTTTTACTGTAGAGTAAGGAAAAGAAAGAATCGGAGAATATCATGCATGCCACATTGACAAGCAAAGGCCAGATTACATTGCCCAAGGCCTTACGGGAAAAACTCAGGCCCTGATTGAGTTCATTTTTCACAGTGATCAGAGCGTTCGGCTGATACCCAAACATATCCCGGTCGATCAGCTCAAAGGGATGCTTCCCAAACCATCCAAACCTGTTTCCCTGGAAGAAATGGAAAAAAACAAACCCATTTTTTGAAAAAATTGACCTGAATCAATGCAGCCGGCATCCGGCCCTGTTATAAGTGGATAACTGATTCGAAAAACATAACAGGACAAACACTTATGACAGGTAAAAGATCTTTTTTCGGTTCATTCTTCTCCGCCAGGCGGTGGTTTCAGCTGATATTTCTGGGGATCGTCCTTGTCATCGGCATTCAGTTCACATGGTTTGTCTTTTACCTGGAAAAAGGGATTGTTCCGGATTTCAACCGCCCCCCCGGGGTGGAGGCGTTTCTGCCCATCAGCGCCCTGGTCAGCCTGAAGCACACCCTATCTACCTGGACCGTCAATGATATCCATCCATCCGGGCTGGTGATATTTCTGATTGTCTGTGCCACGGCCCTTGTGGTCAAAAAAGGGTTCTGCAGCTGGGTATGCCCGTTCGGCCTGTTTTCCGATATCCTGGCCAAAGGTCATACCCGGCTGTTTCACCGGACTCTGACGTTGCCCAAATGGATCGATAACGTGTTCAGAAGCCTGAAATACCTTCTGGCCGGATTTTTCATTTATTATATTTTCTACAAAATGCCGCTGCCGGCCATCGAGCAGTTCCTCCACAGTCCCTACAACCGGTTTGCCGACATCCAGATGCTGACATTTTTCACGGACATCTCTCCTTTGGCCCTCAAGGTGCTGCTGGGTCTGGTCGTGCTGTCGTTTGTGATTCCTTATTTCTGGTGCCGGTATTTGTGCCCATATGGCGCGGTGCTGGGTGTTCTCGGATTTCTGAGCCTCGGAAGCATTCAACGAGATCCGGATCTCTGCACCCGATGCGGCGCATGCGAGAACCAATGCCCCGGCCGAATTCAGATCCGGCAAAAACAACGGATTCGATCGCCGGAATGCTCTGCCTGCCTGTCCTGTGTCACGGTGTGTCCGGAAAAAACCGCCATCCGGTTTGCTTTGCACCCGGTCCGGTCATCCTTCCGGTATGCCCTGCCCGGCATGGTCATCGCCGTTCTGTTTACGGCCGGCATTGCGGCGGCCCGGCTGTCCGGCAACTGGCACAACAGTATTCCCAAGGAGGCATACCTGGCCCATGTAAACCGGCCCCCATCCGTTTCGATCGGCGGGCATCCGGAAATCGATGTTGAAAAAATGAAGAAAATGATTCAGGCTGTAAAGGCAAGACGCGCTCAAACTGGGCCTGCCACGGAAATGAAAGGAGAGTGACATGACCATTCCCGGCAATCTTTTGACCACGGCCATGGCGGTAATGCCCCACACGGATGTGGACCGGGCACTGGACACGGCCCTGACCCTGGACATTCCGTTCTGGCCCCAGCTGCCCAATTATTCCTATTACGAAGACATGTATGTCCAGGCGGCCGAGCATTTTCCCGGCATCGTCCTGGATCTGGGAAAAAAGACCCTGCGGTTTTCCATGGACCGGTTTGTGGAAGAATTTGAAGCAGCCATGGCCCATTTTGACGATCCGCAATATTTTGATGTCAGCAACACCTATTCCGCGGTGTATCACCGGTTTCTGGGCCTGGATCTGTCGGACCGGCCGGCTGTCCGGGGCCAGCTGGAAGGGCCGGTGAGCTTCGGGTTCAACATCCTGGACCAGGACGAGCGGCCCATCCTGTTTGATGACACGGTGCGGCCGTTCATGTTCGAGTTCATGGCAAAGCGCATCAATGTGCAGCTGTCAAAACTCAAGCAGAAAAACCCCAACGCATTCATGTTCATTGACGAACCCGGCATGCAGTTTGTGTTTTCCGCCATGTCCGGGTATGGGGAACAAAAGGCCAAGCAGGATCTGGACCTGTTTTTTTCCACCATTGACCGGCCCCGGGGCATTCACCTGTGCGGGAACCCGGACTGGGATTTCCTTCTGGGCCTGGACATGGATATCCTGTCCCTGGATATCTACACCAATGCCGATATCTTTGGTGCCAGCACAAGGTCGGTGAAACGGTTTCTGGACAGAGGCGGCATCCTGGTATGGGGAATCGTGCCCACGGGCATGGAGACCTTTGAAACGGAAAACCTGGGCCTGCTGACGTTCCGTCTCAAAACCGTGTGGCAGGCCCTGGAAAGAAAAGGGATCCCCATGGATCAGATCCTGGCCCAGAGCCTGATATCGCCCGCCACCTGCTGCCTGGTGAACGAGGACAGGGAAAAAACCGTGGAAAAGGCGTTTGACCTGACCCGTGCCATGTCACAGTCCCTTCGAAAAGAATACAACCTGACATAAAGGCGGGGGATCTCATGCACATCACCCGGAGGTAGCCTTGACCCTGCAATCAGAAATTATGACTGCCTAAGGCAGAGAACCGGTGATATGAAACAGCAGGACCCCGTGACCGGACCGGGGGCCGCCGATAGTCATGCTGCGCTTGTTTTTCAGAAGCACACGGGTTTGAAACACCGCCTCTTTTCTGTTCAGAATCTGGATGTCATACTGAATTCTGTCGCCCTGGCTGCGGGTGGGGGTCAACACCAGGGTCCGGCTATCGGGCAGAAGAATACGCCCCTGCTGGTCAAAAGCCAGCGACAGGGTTTTGTCCTGAAGCAGTGTGTACCCCGTGTAACGGAACACTTTTTCCAGCTCCGGCACGATACGGCGCAATGCCGGGTCAACTGACCTGGACTGGGTGGATGCCTGAATCACCTTGACATGGGTAATGACCTGATTCTGTGCAAAAGCGGTCTGTGCGGGGCACCAGCACCAGATCACCCCGGCGGCAAGGACGGTGATCGGGATCAACCTGATGAAACTGAACATATCTCTCCTTTTCATTGTCAGGTGTCAGAATACCAGATAATGGTATGATGGGTGTCGGGTGTCTCAAGAATCATGACCGCAGTATACTCCGTATCGATGGATGTGACAATAGCACTGGGATCTTCCGGTGCGATGCCGGTATTGATCAGAGCGACCCCGCCGATGATCAGCAGCACTGCAGCCGACGTTGCTGCCAGTATCCGCCGGAACGGAATGACCTGGCGGAACCGGCCGCTGAAAAAGCTGCCGGCCCGTGTTACAGCCGGTTTTTCCGCCGATCGCTGCATGGACTGGAACAAGCGCTCTGGATCGATGACCGAGCCGGCAGGGTCAACCAGTTCTTCAAAGGTTTTAGCGGCCTTTTGGAACTGCGCAGCCAGATTCCGGCACGCAGAACAGGCATCCAGGTGGTGCCGGATCCGCTCACGCTCCTGTCGGGAAAGCTCGCCGTCAATGAACCGGCTGATCTGTTTTTCCGAATATCTGCCGCATAGGTGTGTCATACCGGTTTCTCCTGCGTTGTTTTCGAATTCAGGACGTCCGCCACCTGTTTTCTGGCGTGATACAGCCTGGAGGCCACGGTGCCTTTCCGGACCTGAAGAAAATCGGCAATCTCTTCATAGGACAACCCCTCCAGGACGTACAGCACAAAAACAGTCCGGGTTTTCTCCGGCAGGTGTTTGACCGCATCCAGCAGCCGGTCCCGGAACTGTTTTTTCTGCATCAGGGTTTCCGGTGTATCCATCTGTGTGTTTTCCGGTGAAAGGCCGGGATCGTTTTCCAGGGTGATGGGGTCATGGTGCCACCTGAACCGTCGTTTCCATCTGCGTTTCCAGTTGAGGCAATGGTTGACCGTCATTTTTCTCAACCAGGTATACAGCGCGGCGTCCTGCCGGAATGAATGGATCTGCCGGAACACGGTGATAAACACTTCCTGAACAATTTCCCGGCTTTCCTCCGGGTCCAGGGTGATGCCGTACGCCACCTTGAGCAGACGTTTCTGAAAGGTATTGACCAGGAGGGCAAAGGCTTTCCTGTCTCCCTTCCTGAGCTGTTCCACCAGGGTTTGTTCATCCATAGTTCCATCTTCGGCAGCATCTGTATCGACCGCCAGCCATTACCCGCCACCCCGTTGCCTGTGTCACCCGGATCAGTGCCGTCCCCGTACCCGGCGTTCCTCCCAGTATCCATCCCGCACCTTGATTTTTTCATGCCGGCCGCCGACCCAGTGTCCTTTACGGTTATACTTGCCCGGGTGCCAACGGGTTTCAAATACCGGTTGGACCCAGATCCGCTGAATTTCCCAGCGGACGACAGGCTGCCGGACATACCGCCGGTCATTCCGGCATTGAGCTCTCCGCCCATAGGCCGGGGGTGCATGATACCGCGGGGGTTCCCTGTACCCGGATGGGTGATTCAGGCCCTGGTAAATGGCGGTTCCCAGCACGACAGCCCCGACGCCCAGCAGAAAACCCTCCGTTGTTTTCCGGTCTGCGTGGGCCGGTACCGTAGACAGGCAGATGAACATGGCAACCGCGGTCGTGATCGAAATCAGCGTTTTCATTTTTCATTCTCCTTTTTGCATGTTACGGGTCAATCCCTGTTACTGTAAAGATAAAAATGTATCTTTCTTTACCAGGATAGACACCGGAAAAAGGAAAATATTCACAAAAATTGTGACGGCTTACACCTGCCACCGGGTTTTCAATACCGGAATCGGATCGACGAGATGGCGGTTGAGCCATTCTCTGGATAGTTTTCCATCCCTGGCTAAAGACAGAATTTCAGAAAAATGAAACACCGGGATCCGGTTTTCGGGGGCGCACCGGATCTCCAGATTCAGATGGCACATGGCGCACGCCGTGACAATACATTCCGCGCCGGACTGAATGGCCCCTTTCATGATGCGTTTCACCAGCCTGGAGGCGATCGCCGGCCGGCTGACGGACAGAAACGTGCCGCAGCAGGTGCCTGAAAATCCCCATTGAACCGGATCCCCCCCCAGAGCGGTCATGGTTTTTTCAATCAACCCATAATGATTGGGCTGTCTGTTCATCCGGGGGGGTCTTGCCAGCATACATCCGTAGTAGGATGCGATTTTCAGATTTTTCAGCCGGCCGGACAAGTCCTTGAATAATCCGGCACAGCTCATGTCCGCCAGGAGTTCAAAAAAATGCAGCAGCTTGAGATCGGCATTAAACGGTTGTCCGAAATGCTGTTCCACCCGGCGTCTTTTTTCGGCATTCGTGTTCAGGGTCAATTTCGCTTCCCCCAGCCGGAGATGGCATCCCGGACAGGCGATAAGCAACGGCTTGTCATCCGGGGCCAGAAACAGATTTCGGGAGGCCAGGGCCAGGCCGGCATCGATGCTGTGGGTGGACGATGACCCGCAGCAGTTCCAGTCCGGAATTTCTGTCAACCCGATATCAAACTGTTCCAGAAAATAGGTCAGCGAAGCATTGTTTACCTTTGCCGTGGTGGCCAGGGAGCAGCCCGG
>JBFLKI010000185.1:0-29436 GCA_040883135.1 Desulfotignum sp.
AGGTTCATGGTGTATTTGGCCACAGCTTTGCGCTCTTTTTCTTCATTGCTGACCGTTTCAGCATGGGCCTCACGGGAACCGACGATTCCCGTAGTCATGGCAATGGC
Source organism: Desulfotignum sp. (assembly GCA_040883135.1). Classification (GTDB taxonomy): domain Bacteria; phylum Desulfobacterota; class Desulfobacteria; order Desulfobacterales; family Desulfobacteraceae; genus Desulfotignum. Next base: position 108 of record JBFLKI010000185.1, read on the forward strand.
GGCGGCGGTGAAGCCGAATTTGGCAGTCAATTCCATGAACCGTCTGCGGTCCATACCGTCAAGATGCTGGTCAATGTTCTCTTGGTGATTTTTTTCAGACATGGCTGTCCTCCCTGGTAAAAGTAAGGTTGGTTACGATTTGTTTTTATTCATGTCGGCCTCGCGGTGAAGCGCGGCAATGATAAACGATATCGAGGCAATCAGCAGCAGCAGAAATTCGCCGACATTTCCCAGGTGGAATATTGTCCAGCCCCAGTGAACCGAGGCTTTCCCCAGGAAGATGTTCATGAGATAGAGGGTCAGAGATATGGCAAACACGAGTAATGTGACACGCTCACTGGTTGAATACCTGCCATTGGACTGTTCGCTCATAATCTGCCCCCCTTTTATGGTTGATGGTTTTATGTCATTGATCTGGTCAGGCGCTTTCATACAGTTTGGTTAATACATACTCTTCATGACCCAGCACCTCCTGGGCGGTGAGCCGGCCGTTGCAGGTCCGGATCAGAAGATCAATCAAATTGTCTCCGGATTCATCCAGGGTCATTTCCCCCCGGAGGATGGCTGAACAATCATAGTCGATATGTTCGGACATGTCACTGGCTGTCCGCGGATTGGCCGTCAATTTGATCACCGGTTCGATGGGATTGCCGATAATATTGCCTTGTCCGGTGGGGAAAAAATGGGCCACAAATCCGGCGGCAGCCCACAGGGTCACTGCCTCGGCTGCGGCACTGGATGAATCCATGTACCACAGTCCGGGACCGGTGGGGGTCACGGCTTTGTCCAGGGCGCCCTCATAATTGATGGTCTTGCCGATTTTCTGAACATTGCCGAATGCCTTTTCCTCGATAGTGGTCAACCCGCCGGCAATATTTCCTTTGGTAGGCTGACTCCCGGAAAGATCGTCTGTCTTGTTTCTGTCAATCATGGCCGCATACCGGTCAAAGAAATACATGAACTGTTCGGCTGCTTCCGGGGTTTTGGCCCGTTTTTCCACCGTGTCCTCAGCCCCGGTGATCTCGCTGGTTTCGCCAAAGGAACAGGTCCCGCCCATGGTCACCAGTTTCTCAAAGGCATTTCCCACGGTGGGGTTGGATGCCAGGCCGGAGGTGGTGTCGGATTCACCGCATTTGGTGGACACCCAGATCTCACTCAGATCGCAGGCCTCTCTTTTGAGTTCACTGGCCCAGTGCACATATTCCTTGGCTTTCCACGAGGCCATCTCAACGGTCTTGATATCTCCGTGCCGTTCGATGGCAAAACCGGTTACCGGTTTGCCGGTTTTGGCGATCCCTTCGACGATGCGGTTGGTCCATTCAGGTTCGATCCCGATCACCACAACGGCTGCCACATTGGGATTGGCCCCGGTACCGATAAGGGTCCGGAAAAACAGCTCCAGGTCTTCACCGAACTGAAGCCGGCCATAGGCATGGGGCAGGGCCTTGCAGCCCTTGATGTTGTGGGCCACATTTTCGCTGGCGGCATTGCTCAGATCATCTAAGGGAAGGATGATGACGTGATTCCGGATACCCACCCGGCCGTTTTCCCGTCTGTATGCCATAACTGTAGGATTTCCCATGGTTACCACCTCCTTGTTTTCAGATTCTGGGTATGCACATGACCGCCTTTTTTGATAACGGCGACGACCCTTCCGATGTCGGCACCGTATTTGATGACGGAATCGTCAATCTGGTGGTCTTTCATGGCCAGTTTGTGTCCCAAGGGGATGTCATCGAGGACAACCATTTCCACCGGGTTTTGTGAGTCCATATAAAGACCCTTTGCGGCCTCACCCGCCTTGATGTCGACGGTGGCAACGCCGACGCTGTCGGCAGCTTCATGGATCAAAAATTGAATCATCTCACTTTCTCCTCATAGTGTCTGTTAAAGGGTGTTTTCTTGGTTTTATTTAGTCTGCCATTTTCTGTATGAACAGTGTGCAAAGAAGGTGCCATTCAAAAATTATTTTACAACTCCCTGTTTTTTCGAGTGTTTCCATTTTTAAAACGCAAACCGGCAGTTGTTTTGGTGCCCAATATTCACCATGGTGCCCAATATTGGGCTTGACTTTTGGCCCGGCATCCGCTTTGCTGAACGATAATTCTCTACAAGGATAAGCATGGTTAATCTATCGATTCGGGGGTAACATGAAGTGGAATTTAGAAACCCGGCACCAGATTCTTCTGGAAATCACCAACGCCCTGATTTCCAAAACATCCAACCAGGATTTTTTTTCTGCACTGACAACGGCTTTGAAAAAACATTTTCCCTGTGACCGTTTCAGTATCAACCTTTATGACCGGAAAAAACAATCGCTTCAGTATTTTGTCGAAGCCAGTGGTGTCGACCCGGCCGGGATCTCAGGTCTGAAAAAACGGCCGTTGATGAAAGGCACCATCGCGCGCATGGCCATTGAATCCAGAAAGCCGGTAATTATCGATGATCTGACCCGTTACAAGGATCAATTTTCCATCGGACAGATGGTGTCGGCAGGCTTGAATTCCACCATGGCATTTCCTTTGATTATGAGAGATCAGGTGTTTGGCACCCTTCATTTTTCATTCAGGCAAACCCCGGAAAATATTTCTGAACTATCCGATCTGCTTGCGGAGGTTTCCAGGCAGGTGTCCATCGCGGTGGACAACCTGGTGGCCTACAACCGGCTGCGGGATGAGAACCAGAGTCTGGAAAGAGAAAAACGATATCTGATGGGCAGTGTCGAAACATACCGGCTGGAAGATTTCTGCTATTCCTCTCCCCAGATGAATGAGATCATGGGAGTGGTCAAACGCGTGGCTGAGGTGGATGCACCGGTTTTCATTACCGGCGAAACCGGCACCGGCAAAGATTTCCTGGCCCGGTTCATTCATCATGTCAGCCCCCGGAAGGATCATATGTTTGTCAAGGTTAACTGTCCGGCAATGCCGCCGACGCTGTTTGAAAGTGAGCTGTTCGGGCATGCCAGGGGGGCGTTTACAGGGGCCGACACTTCCCGGGTCGGGCGGTTCGAGATGGCGGACCGGGGAACCATTTTTCTCGATGAAGTGGGGGAACTGCCCCAGAGCCAGCAGGTGAAACTGCTGCAGGTACTTCAGGAAAACCGGTTCGAGCGGGTGGGTGACAGCCGGTCCATCGAGGCCAATTTTCGGCTGATTTCAGCGACAAACAGGGATCCGATGGAAAGTATTCAGCAGGGAAGACTGCGAAACGATCTCTACTATCGGCTCAATATCATACAGATCCATGTGCCCCCTCTCCGGGACCGGGCCGAAGAGATCCCCCTGCTGATCGAAAAGATCACTGAAAAAGTATCCAGTCAGTTTCATCAGCCGCAGCCGGCTTACACCAGGGCTTCACTTGATCTGCTGAACGCCTATCACTGGCCCGGAAATGTCAGGGAGCTGAAGAACTTCGTCAAGCGGATGATCATTCTCAAGCCGGGTGAAGAAGTACGTCCGGCAGATATTGAAAGCATGCTCCAGATACCGCAGCCAGGCATGGAAGACAAAAAAACGGTCCAGACCCTTGCGGATTCCGAAAGACAGGCCATCGTGCAGGCGCTGATCCAATGCAACGGGGTCATCGGCGGCAAAAGCGGAGCGGCCCGCCTGCTGGATGTTCCCCGGTCTACGCTACAGTATCGAATGAAAAAGTATCAAATCAAGCCGGAAAGGATTGTCCGGATTTAATCTTCCCGTTATTGAGGGCAGATTAAACGCATTTCTATCGTCAATTCCAAGGGGTTCCTTGGTTTTGCCAAAAACGGCAAAATTCAGACAACTCATAACCGACATGGAGGGGGAATGACTGACAAATAAATTTCACTTGACAGGATTTGGTTTTATGCCCTACGATAAAAGGATTGGGGTTGCCGGGCAGGGGATTTTTCCCTGCCGGAAAATGTTAAAATTAGTCTAGGAGAATATGCCATGAAAAAGCTATTTTGTCGAAGTGTTGCCGTGTTGTGCATGCTGGCGCTGGCAGGTGCTGTCCTGCTGGCACAGACGGCCGTTGCCTCAGACCTGCCTGAAATGAACCTGAAGGTGTCCCAGGCCATGATGCCCAAGACCAGCCTGACCCATCAGCTGATCGAGGAATTCGCCGCCAGTGTGACCGAACGCACCGATGGTAAACTCACTTTCAAGATTTTCGGCCCCGAGATCGGGGACTGGACTGAACTGGAACGCATGACCAAGCGGGGGGCCGTGGATATGCAGTTCAATGCATTCGACACCGGCCTGGATGCCCGGTGGAATTTTTTCACCCTGCCGTTCATGGTGTCCAACTGGGACCAGGTCAGAAAAGTGTTCAGCAAGGGCGGTATTATTACGGAACTGGGCGAAAAATGGGCTGAAGAAAAAGGCCTGTACTACCTGGGTCCCTGGCTGAACAACCTGGCCAGTCTGGGTATGCAGAAAAAAGTGGTGACCACGGAAGCTGAAGCCAAGGGACTGAAGATCCGGGTACCACCTATCGACACGTACCGCTGCTTTGTGGAAAAAATGGGATTCTCTCCGGTAACCATTCCCTGGGCCGAAGCCCCGACCGCCGTGGCCACGGGCCTGGTGGACGGCTGGGTGGGCTCCGGTGCGGTCTACATGTACGACCTTTTCCGGGATGTGGCCAAGGTCATGATCGTGACCTATGACAGCCCGGAAACCTGGCATGTCACCTTCAACCTGAAAAAATGGCAGGAACTGCCGGAAGCCTATCAGACCATCATTACCGAGGAAGTGGAAAAAGTCATCGACAAACACCTGGATCTGGTGGAAAAGGAAGAGATGGACAACCAGGCCAAACTGATCGAAGCCGGGTGGCAGATTGTCGTTCCTACAGATGAGGAAATGGCGGCCTGGAAGGAAAAATGCCTGGAATGCTGGGATACCTATGAGGAGATCGTCGGCAAGGAAAATATTGAAAAACTGCTGGAAGAAGTGAACATGTAACCTTTTTTCAGATGCCGACCTGCCGCCTGTATCATGTTTTCATACAGGCGGCAGGCTTTTTTTTAACCCCCTGCCTGAATGATTGACAGACCATAAACCCAATGAATGCTTCCAATCAAATCCACAAGGCCGGCCTCATCCTGGTCCGGATCCAGCGTTTTTTTCTGTTTTACCTGTTTCTGGTGCTGGTGGTGGCCATGCTCCTGGAACTCATGGTCCGGTTTTTTCTGAAACAGTCCATATTCGGACTGTCCGATTTCATCGGGTTCGCATCCGTGTGGTTGTATGCCATCGGTGCGGCCCTGGCGTCGTATGACCGCACCCACATCAAGGCGGAATTCGTGAACGTGTTCGCAAAATCCCCCCGGGTCAGAAATCTGTGCCGGTTGATCAGCGCCCTGATTTCCGCAGGCATGTCGGTCATTTTCACCAAATGGAGCTGGGATCTCTGTGTGTACAGCGTGTCCGTGGGGGAGGTCACCCAGGCCTATCCCGTCCCAAAGGTGATTTTCCAGGCCTCTTTTTTTGTGGGGGGCATTCTCATGGTGATCTATTTTCTGTGGGAAGCGGCGGACTGCCTGACTGATTTGAAAAACAATGCCTGAGTGCTGATATATAGAGGAATTAAATGGAATTTGCACTGATCGGTTTTGTCGTCTGCCTGGTGCTGATCGTTATCGGTGTGCCTGTGGCCATGGCTTTTGGTGTGCTCACGGTCATGCTGCTGTATTTTTTCGGGCAGGATGCCGGGTATCTCATTGAGGTGACCTACAAAAAGGTGGATTCGGTCATCCTGTTTGCCGTGCCCCTGTTCATTCTGTTTGGGACGCTTTTGGATGCCACGGGCCTTGCCAAGCGGCTCATTGACTTTGTGAACCTGCTGATGACGCGGTTTCGCAGTGCCCTGGGGGCCGTCACCGTAGTGACCACGGCGCTGTTCAGCTCCATTTCCGGTACGGATTCGGCCGCCATCGCCTGCATCGGCACGGTCATGATCCCGCGCCTGGTGGCCAAAGGGTATCACCGGGGACATGCCACGGCCCTGGTGGCCTGCTCCGGGATTTTAGGCCAGCTGGTCCCCCCGAGCGTGCCCATGATCTTTTATGCCATCATCACCGGGTCCTCGATTTTAGGGGTATGGTTCGCCACCCTGGGCCCGGCCATTCTCATCGTGATCATGTACTGCTTTCTCAATGCCTGGGCCGTGCGGAAAATGCCCATTGTGCCGGAAGAAAAATTCGATTCTTTCGGCGAACAGATGACGCACATCACCAAAGCCGGGATCCACTGCATTCCGGTGCTGCTGCTGCCGTTCTTTATTTTCGGCTCCCTGTACTCGGGCCTGATCACGCCCACGGAAGTGGCCCTGATCGGGGTGTTTTATGTCCTGGCGTTGGGGTTCTACTACCGGGCCCTGACCTGGCAGCAGATCAAAATTGCGGCTATCAGCACGGCGGTGATCAGCGGGGCCGTGACCTTGATGTTCTATTTCACGGAAACCACCAGCAAAATCCTGATTCTGGAGGGGATTACCGACGAGCTGGGGGCCTGGGTGGTGGCCAACTCACCGAACCAGGCCGTGACCCTGCTCATGCTCAATGTGATCCTGCTGCTCATGGGCATGATGATGAACGATCTGTCCGGTACGGTGCTGTCCGCAGGACTGTTGTGGCCCATTGCATCGGCTGCAGGGGTGGATCCGTATCATTTTGCCGCCATCACCGGGGTGAACCTGGGACTGGGCACGGTCACGCCCCCGACAGCGCCCATGCTGTTTCTGGCGGGCCGCATCGGCAACAGTTCGGCGGAAGAGTATATCAAACCGGCCCTGGTGCTGATGACAGCCGGCATGGTGCCGGTGCTGCTGCTCACCACCTACTGGCCGGATCTGTGCCTGTTCATTCCAAAGGCATTGGGATTTATCAAATAGGACCATTTTATTCGAACGCAGAATTCAACCGGAACCGGGCCGAGTGAGGGTTCGGTTTTTATTAACACAATTCAAGAAACAGTAAGGAAGATTTTCAATGGAAAAAAAATATGATGCCATTGTAATCGGCGCCGGCATCATCGGTGCCTGCACCGGATTCGAACTGGCCCAAAAAGGCCTGAAGGTGCTCAATGTGGACAAACTGCCGGAAGCCGGCCATGGTTCCACCTCAGGGTCGTGCGCCATTATCCGGCTGCACTATTCCACCCCGGACGGGGTGGCCATGGCAAGGGAAGGCTATTTCTACTGGGTGGACTGGGCCAAATACCTGGGCACGGTGGACGAGACCGGGCTGGTGAAATACATCAACACCGGATGTCTGGTGATGAAAACCGAAAAAAACCACAACCTGGAGAGGGTCAAGGCGGCCCTGGACGAACTGAGTGTGCCTTACTGGGATTTGGGTCCCAAAGAGATCACCGACCTGCTTCCCATCCTGGATACCCGGGGATTCGGTCCCCCCACCCTGCCCAGTGATCCGCGCTTCGGTACCCCGACCCGGGATGCCATTGCCGGAGCCCTGTACATTCCGGAATCCGGTCTCATTTCCGATCCCAAACAGTCCACCCACAACGTGCAGCGGGCCGCCGAAGCAAAGGGCGGCAAGTTCCTGTTCAATGCAAGGGTGGCGGAAATCCGGAAAAAAGACAACCAGGTCCAGGGCATTACGCTCGCGGACGGCACCCAGATCGATGCGCCGGTGGTGATCAACGTGGCCGGTCCCCATTCGTTTCAGATCAACCGCATGGCCGGGGTGGAAGAGGACATGAACATCAAGACACGGGCCCTGCGCCAGGAGGTGTGTCATGTACCGGCACCGGAAGGATTCGATTACAACCATCTGGGCACCATCATATCGGACGGGGATGTGGGATGCTATTCAAGGCCCGAAGTGGGTAACAACATCCTGATCGGGTCCGAAGATCCGGAATGCGACACCCTGGAGTACATCGAAGACCCGGACAGCTACAACACCGACTTTACCGAACAGTGGACCACCCAGGTGATGCGGGAGGCCCAGCGGATCCCGGACATGCGGATTCCCAACAAACCCAGCGGCATCGTGGACCTGTACGACTGCACCGATGACTGGATCCCCATCTATGACAGATCCAGCCTCAACGGATACTACATGGCCGTGGGCACCAGCGGGAACCAGTTCAAGAATGCGCCCGTGGTGGGGTATCTCATGGCGGAACTGATTCAGGCGGTGGAAAACGGCCATGACCATGACAGGGAGCCGGTGCATTTCACCATGAAATACACCAAAAGACCCTGCAACATCGGGTTTTATTCGCGTCTGCGAAAAATCAATCCTGATTCCAGTTTTTCAGTGATCGGCTGATCATCTCGTCGGGGTCAGGCATTCCTGACCCCGTTACACCCTAAATCCCATACATCGTGATCAGACAGGGCCTTTCCAAAACAAAAGATCATCCAGCCGTGATTCTTTCATTGAGCCCCTTTCAGACTGTTCGGGTCCATATCCGGTTTCCACAGCACCTCATACAGTTCACTGCGCCGGCTTTTCAAATTCCGGACACTGCCGATCTGGCGAAGCTCTTTGAGAAGATCCCGGTCCAGATCCACCATCAGGGTCATCTCGGTGTTGGGGGTGGCTTCGGCGGCAATGGCGTCATGGGGAAAAGCGAAATCGGACGGGGTGAACACGGCTGACTGGGCATACTGAATATCCATGTTCTCCACCTTGGGCAGGTTGCCCACACTGCCGGAGATGGCCACGTAACACTCGTTTTCAATGGCCCGGGCCTGGGCGCACCGTCTCACCCGCAGGTAGGCGTTCTTCGTGTCGGTCCAGTAAGGCACGCACAAAAGGGTCATGCCTTTTTCCGCCAGGTATCGGGACAGCTCGGGGAATTCCACGTCATAACACACCAGGATGCCGATTTTGCCGATATCGGTCTGGAACACCTTCAGGGAATGGCCGCCTTTGAATCCCCAGTACTGGGCTTCGTCCGGGGTGATGTGCAGCTTGTCCTGGGAATCCCAGGTACCGTCCCTGCGGCATAGAAACGATACATTGTACAGATCGTCATCTCGGCGCTGCGGCAGGCTGCCGGTCACGATATTGATGTTGTAGGAGATCGCCAGGTTCACGAACGCGGCCTTTATGTCCTCGGTATATTCGGACAGGGACCGCATGGCTTCGGCCGGGTTTTCCTGATTGAAATTTTTCAGCAGGGGCGCATTGAGCAGTTCCGGAAACACGATGAGATCCGAATTGTACCCGGCCATGGCATCCACGAAAAAATCCACCTGGTGCAGAAACTCCTCCAGGGTGTTGAAGGAGCGCATCTGCCACTGGACAACGCCGATGCGGGGATAGGCCTTGCGCCCCCCGAACAACACCTGTTTTTTTTCATAATAGATGTTGTTCCATTCCATGAGCACGCCGTATGAATCAGACTGGGTGTCTTCGGGAATGTAGTTTTTCAAAATTTTTTTGATGTGAAAATCATTGGACAGCTGAAAGGTGAGCACCGGGTCATAGATTTCAGTGGCTTTGACCTTCTGGATATACTGGGCCGGGGTCAGTTCATGGGCGTATTCGCCGTATCCGGGAATCCGGCCCCCGAAAATGATGCTTTTCAGGTTCAGGGTTTCGCACAGCTCCTTTCTGGCATCGTACAGCCGCCTTCCCAGACGGAGGCCCCGGTAATCCGGGTCCACAAAAATGTCCACGCCATACAGGGCATCGCCTTCCGGATCATGGCTGGACATCTCACCGCCGGTTACCACATCTTCGTAGGTGTGCCGCCGTTTTTCAAATTCTTCTGCATTGACGATGATGGCCAGGGCCGCGGCAATCACTTTGCCTTTGTCCTCGATGCAGATCTGGCCTTCGGGAAACTGGCCGATGAGCACGGCAAATTCCTCGGATGTCCATGCCCCGCCCATGCCGGCGTAGACCAGGTTCATGATGCGCTTGATATCCGGATAATCTGTTTTTCTCAGGCTTCTTAACGTCAGTTTGTGGTCGGATGGTTCAGTGTCTGTCATCACAGCTCCATTGGTTTGATATTCAAAATTGGCATGTCAAATGTCTGGTTGTTCAATGGTGTCTTGATTGATTGGTAATTTCCGTGGGCAAGGCGCAGGTACGGGTTATTTTGGGGGTGAACCGCCGGGGCGGGGTCAACAAAGGTTTCCCGGCCGCCTTAGCCATGCCGGCCAGCATCCGGGAAAATACATACTGGTGAAACGGGTACAGGGCATACCAGTAAGTCATGCCCAGTATTCCTGCCGGCAGAAACCGGGAAAGCAGGGTCAGATCACATCGGTTCGGCCCTTCCGGACTGACACGGATTTCCAGGAGGGCCTGCCCCGGCAGTTTCATCTCCGCCACCAGCAGCAGGCGGTAGGGTTTGTCCATTTCCAGGACCCGCCAGAAATCCAGCGCATCCCCTACCCGCAGCGTGTGCCTGGACCGGCGGCCACGCTGAAGCCCGACGCCGCCGGAAAATACATCCATCACACCCCGGAGTTTCCAGAGAAGATCGGCGGCGTAATATCCGGTTTCACCACCCACCTGCTCTACGGCCGGCCACAGATCCGATGGATTGCCCTGCACGGTGGCCCGGTAACCGCAGTTGAGGATGGTGCCGCCGGAATAATCGGAATCCCCGCAATGGGTCCATTCCGGATAGATCAGGTCCCCGGCATCGGCCCAGCAGGTGTCCACCTGTTCCTGGCGGATCCGGTCCAGGGCCCTTTCAATGGCCTGGCCGCAGGTGAGCAGGTCCTGGGGAATGATGTCTCTGATGCGGTGTTCCGTACACACCGTGGGCAGGCTCAGCCCTTCGGCCAGAGGCCTGGCAATGGCCGCCGGCACCGGGGTCACCAGATGAATCCACAGCGAGGACAGCCGGGGGGTCAGCACCGGCACCGGGATCATCACCGGCACCGGGAGGCCGGCCTGCCGGGCGAAAATGGCGAACAGATCCCTGTAAGACACGATTTCCGGGCCCCCGATGTCAAAGGTCTGCCCCCGGGTTTCCGGATGTTCCAGACACCCTTTCAGATACCCCAGTACATTGGAGATGGCAATGGGCTGGGTGGGCATGCTCACCCATTTCGGGGTGATCATCACGGGAAGTCTTTCCGCCAGATACCGCAGAATCTCGAAACTGGCGCTGCCGGAACCCAGGATCATGGCGGCCCTGAGCACGGTGGCGGGAACCGGACCGTTTTGCAGGATCTGTCCCACCTCGTTTCTGGAAATCAGGTGCCGGCTGATGTTTTTATGACGGATATCTCCCAGCCCTCCCAGATAGATGATGTGATCCGCCACCTGGTTTGCTGCGGCTTTCACCATGTTGGCGGCCCCGGTTTTGTCCGCATCCCGGTATCGGCTTTTTTGGGAGATCATGGAATGGACCAGGTAATAGATGGTCCCGCATCCGGCAGCAGCCTTGTTCAGAGAAGCAAGGTCCATGATGTCGCCGGTTACCAGCTCGATGCCGGGGTCTCTGCCCCAGGGACGGGCCGCCATTTTTTCGATGGACCGTCCCATGGCACGGACCCGGTATCCGGAAGATAACAGCAGCGGAATCAGCCGGCCGGCCACATATCCGGTGGCACCGGTCATCAAGACAGGTTTGCGTGTGTTTTCATGCATCAGAAAGCCTCATTTTTTTATTGTCAATCTATGTAAAAAGCGTCAAAATTGCAAAAGGTTTTTTGAAGCTGGGCCGGTGGTGAAATTAATTCTTGGCACCAGGATGGGTATTGTGCTATAGCCGAAACAAGCGATTCTGAATAATTCGTCAATTTCCAAAATCAGGGAGGTGCTGCCTATGGGTTGAATCTATTTCGCTTTTCATGGGATGGCCCATCATTTTTTCCAAAGAAATGTCAAATTTTTTACAAGGAGATATGTCTGATGAAAAAAATACCGGTTTTATTTGTCATCTTGTCCGTCACCCTGATGTTTGCCGGAACAGTTGCCGCCAAAACAACGTTTCTGGGGATCGGTACCGGCGGTACCGGCGGAATCTATTATCCTTATGGCGGTGGTGTGGCTGAAATCTGGTCCAAACATGTGGACGGGGTCAAGGCAGTGGCCGAAGTCACCGGTGCCAGTGTCGAAAACGTCAAGCTGGCCCACAAGGGGGAAACCGTCGTTGGACTGGTCATGGGGGATGTGGCCATGGCCGCCTACAACGGGACGGATGCGTTCAAGGATAAAAAACAGGATATCCTTTCCCTGGCCACCATGTACCCCAACCTTCTCCAGGTAGTGGCATTGAAAAAAAGCGGCATTACCAATATCGAGCAGGTCAAGGGCAGAAACATCAGCACCGGCAGTCCGGGCAGCGGTACCAACTTCATGGCAGAAGCGGTCCTGAAAGCCCTGGATATTCCCCTGGATTCTTTCAAGGACAGCCGGCTGTCGTTCACTGAAAGCGCCAATGCCCTGCGGGACGGGACCATCGATGTGGGGGTCTGGTGTGTAGGGCCGGGCACCAGCTCCATTCTGGATCTGGCCACCACCCATGAGATCACCATCCTGCCGTTCACACCGGAGCAGACAGAAAGAATTCTGGCGGCCGAGCCCACCTATGCCGGGGTGGATCTTTCAGGCGGGGTCTACCGGGGCGTGGATGAAAACGTGCCCACCATTGGTGTGTGGAACGTGATCATCTGCCAGGCGTCCCTGGACACGGACCTGGTGTATGGATTGACCAAGGCCCTGTTCGAGCACAATGACTATCTGACGAAAATTCATCCCACCGCCAGGTATACCGTGCCTGAAAATACGGTGAATTATTCCCCGATCCCACTGCATCCGGGCACCATCAAGTATCTGGAAGAAAAAGGATTCACCGTTCCTGAAAAACTGATGCCTTGATCAACACGCGCCGATGGATGAAAACCCTTACCAGGCCGGGCCCTGGCGCCGGTATCTGCCTGTCCGGTCTGGTTTTGCTGCTGATCGGGACGGTCTGGCTGATCCCGAGCGGGCTGGCCCTGCATGTCTCCCTGGCGGAAGATGACACCCCGGTCCTGGTGCTGCCCCTGGCACCGGGGGAACGGTTCACCCTGCATTATTATCATTCCGTGGAAAATGCGCCCATCTGGGAAGATCACAGCATCGATGATTCCGGGACCATTTTCATTGAAGAGGAGCGGTATGAAAAATTCGGGGCCGGGATGGGGAAACTGCCCGGGGTGGGCCGGATGATGCAGAAAGGACACCATGAAGCCATTGTGGACATGCACCACCCGGTGGGCGCGTTTGTATTGCGGGTGGGCAGTCAGGGGGTGGCCCATACGCTTATCTGGCGGAACCGGCGGTTCAATCTGTCGGATAAATTTTCTCATCAGCGTGTCCGGTTTTCCGGCCGGTCCTTGACATTGTATCAGACGGTTCGATATCTCACCGGGTTCGGCCGGCCCGGACCATGGCCAGAACCCACATAACCTCGGAAGGGAGATGATGACTGACACGGGAAAGTCTGAAAAAACGGCGAATTCACATGACAAATCTGGGTCTGGGGATCAGAACCGGGCACTGGTGACCGTGACAGCCCGGGTGGTGATGGTGATTGCCGTATGCCTGAGCCTTTACCAGCTGTATACCGCCGGCGTGGTGGCCCTGACCGCCCTGGTCCAGCGTTCCATTCACCTGGGGGCCATCCTCACCCTGGTGTTCCTCATCAAACCGGCGTTTTCCGGGGCAAAAAAAAACCGACTGTCCGTGTGGCTGGTGCTGGACTGGATTCTGGTCGGGCTGTCTGTGTACTGCACCTTTTACATCTGCAGCAACCTGTCGGACATATTCGACCGTCAGGGAGACTGGCTGTTTCAGGACCGGGTGGTGAGCATCGTCGGGGTGCTGCTGGTGCTGGAGGCCTGCCGCCGGGTAATCGGAATCTTCATGACCGGAATCTGCGCGGTGAGCATTGTCTATGCCATGTACGGGCCGTATATGCCCGAGCTGATCATCCATAAAGGATACAGCATCGAACGGATTGCCACCACCCTGTGGCTGACCACCGAAGGGATCTTCGGGCTGCCCATCGGCGTGGCCGCCACTTTTGTGTTCGTGTTCGTGCTGTTTGGCGCAATTCTGGAAACCACGGGCGGTGGTGCGTTTTTCATTGACATGGCCTATGCCCTGACCGGCCGGTTTTCCGGCGGACCGGCCAAGGCGTCCGTGGTGGCCTCGGGATTCATGGGATCGGTATCCGGATCGGCGGTGGGCAATGTGGCCGCCACTGGATCCTTCACCATTCCCATGATGAAAAAGGTGGGATACCGGCCCCACATGGCCGGGGCCATCGAGGCGGCCGCCTCCACCGGTGGGCAGCTGATGCCCCCCATCATGGGCGCGGGCGCATTTCTGATGGCGGAGTTCACCAATACCAGCTACCTGACCATTATCAAGGTGGCCCTGGTGCCGGCAGTCATGTACTATGTCACCGTACTGATGTTTGTTCACTATGAAGCCAAAAAATTCGGGTTGAAAGGACAACCCAGAGACAGTCTGCCCAGAATCACCGAAGTGATCAAAAACGGCCTCCATTTCATTATTCCGGTGCTGATCCTGATCTATGTACTGGTGTCCAATTATTCGCCCATGATGGCCGGGTTCATTGCTGTTATCAGCACCCTTTGCATCAGCATCCTGGTGAATTTTATCCGGTGGGGGATCGCAAAAGAAAATCGCGATTCCCTGCCGGGGTTTGCGACCAGAGAGGGCGGCCTTTTGCTTAAAGCCCTGGAAAACGGGGCCAAAAACGCGGTCATGGTGTCGGTGGCCTGTGCTGCTGCCGGCATCATTGTGGGCATGGTCAGTCTCACCGGCATGGGACTGAAATTTTCCAGCCTGGTGATGGACCTGAGTTTCGGTATCAAGACCGTGGCCATTCTGCTCATTGCCGGGGCATCCCTTGTGCTGGGCATGGGGCTGCCTGTCACGGCCAGCTATATCGTTCTGGCCACCCTGGCCGGTCCGGCCCTCATGGACATGGGGGTCCCGGTACTGGTGGCCCACATGATCGTGTTCTGGTATTCCCAGGATTCCAATGTGACGCCGCCGGTGAGCCTGGCCAGTTTCGCCGGGGCCGGCATTGCCCGGGCCAATCCCATGCGCACCGCGTTCGCTTCCTGGAAACTGGCAAAAGGGCTTTATATCATTCCCCTGGTGATGGCCTACAGACCGCTTCTGGGAATGGGGGACCAGTATGAACTGCTGCACTGGGAGGTGATCCTCACCATGATCACCACCACCCTGGGACTGGTGGCGTTTGCCTCGGCCCTGGAACGGTTCTGCATCCGGGCGGCTACTGTTGTGGAAACCGTTCTGTTCTGGCTGGCGGCCGTGGGGCTGCTGTGGACATCCTTCTGGACCGAGGCGGCAGGATTTATTCTGTTTGTGATCGTCCTGGTCCTTCAGCTTAGAAAGAAAAGCAATCCATCTCTTGCATCTGAGGTCAATTAGGACTAAAGGTAATCAAGTGAATCAAGCGCCGAGAGCGAGAGATAGTCGGATGGATCAGAAAAATTTGTATCATGCCGGTCTGGATATCGGTTCCACAACGGCAAAGCTGGTGCTGGTGAATGCCGCCGGTGAATTGATTTTTTCACGGTATCAGCGGCATTATGCCCGGATCATGGACACGGTAACCGGCTTTTTTTCACAGGTGGTGTCGGAACTGGGCGACTGCCGTGTGTACCTCTGTCTGACCGGATCCGCCGGCATGGGGATGTCCCAGAAAATGGATCTGCCGTTTGTCCAGGAGGTGATCGCCACCCATGAGGTGGTCCGTTACCGGCACCCCGAGGTCCGGACCGTGGTGGATATCGGGGGCGAAGACTCCAAAATGATCTTTCTGTCGCCTCACCGGCCTCCGGATATCCGCATGAACGGCAGCTGCGCCGGCGGCACCGGCGCGTTCATCGATCAGCTGGCAGCCCTTCTGAGCTGTTCTCTGAATGATCTCAACCAACTGGCACGGCAGCATACCGGGGTCTATCCCATCGCATCAAGGTGCGGGGTGTTTGCCAAAACCGACGTGCAGAACCTGTTGAGCCGCAATGTGCCGGTGACCGATATCGCGGCTTCCGTGTTTCATGCCGTGGCCATTCAGTGCCTGAACACCCTGTCCAGAGGGTATGACATTCGGCCAAAACTGCTGCTGTGCGGAGGGGTTTTCGCTTTTTTGCCGGAACTGGTCAATGCGTTTCTGCGGACTCTGGACCTCTCAGTGGATGATCTGGTGATGCCGGACGAACCGGCCCTGCTGCCGGCCCTGGGCGCGGCCATATTCAGCCGGCGCCATGAAGCATCCTGGTCCGTATCCGGTCTCATCAACGATCTGGCCCGGGAACAGTCCTGTTTTCAAGTGCGGGATAACCGCCTGATGCCGCTGTTTTCCGAGAAAAACAACCGGGCAGACTGGGAACGGTATCGGCAGCGGATAAAGATCCCACGGACCGGCCTGTGTGAGTATCCATCCGCAACATGTTTTTTAGGGGTGGATTCCGGATCCACCACCACCAAGATCATCGCCACAGGCACGGAAAACCAGGTGCTTTTTTCCTGGTACCGGAACAATGACGGCAATCCCATCCAGGCGGTGGTACGGGGATTGACTGCTCTGCGTAATGAGATCCAGGCCCACCGCCCCGACCTGGTCATCGCCGGAACAGCCGTGACCGGGTATGGCGAGGATCTGATTCGAACGGCATTCGGCATGGACATCGGACTGGTGGAAACCATTGCCCATTTTGAGGCGGCCCGGCATCTGGATCCGGAGGTCTCATTCGTTCTGGACATCGGGGGCCAGGACATGAAAGCCATCTTCATTCATCATGGTGCTATCTGCCGTATTGAGCTCAATGAGGCCTGTTCATCCGGATGCGGATCATTCATCGAAACCTTTGCCGGTTCTCTGGGATACCGGGTGGACGCGTTCGCAGAACTGGCCATGGAAGCCGAGTCTCCCTGTGATCTGGGTACCCGGTGCACGGTGTTCATGAATTCACGGGTCAAGCAGGCGTTGCGGGAAAACGCCGATGTGGCGGACATCAGCGCCGGCTTGTCCTATGCGGTGGTGAAAAACTGCCTGTTCAAGGTGCTCAAACTCACGGACATGAATGAAATGGGAACCCGTATCGTGCTTCAGGGCGGCACCTGCAAAAACCCGTCTATTGTGAGGGCACTGGAGGTCCTGGCAGATGTCCGTGTCACCCATTCCGACATGCCGGAAATGATGGGGGCATTCGGTGCGGCCCTGGCAGCACGGCAGGCTGCTGACAATGAACGGAGCCGTTTTCTGATCCCGTTTGAAGCCATCCGACATCTGGAATCCATTGCGGACTTCAAAACCCGCCAGATTGTGTGCAACGGATGTGAGAACGCGTGTGCTGTGACACGGTTTGTTTTTTCCAACGGCAAGTCGTTTTATTCCGGCAACCGCTGTGAAAAGATGTTCGGATCCAAAGGTCAGAAACGTGCTGAAAAAGGGGTTGATTTTGCCGAGTTCAAATATCGCCTCCTGTTTGACCGGAACCTGTCTCCCCACACCTATCCGAAATGGACGGTGGGGATTCCCAGGTGCTTGAATTTTTACGAAAATTTTGCTTTCTGGCATGCATTTTTCGTGCACTGTGGTATCAATATCGCCGTGTCGGGGCCATCCACCATGGCCATGAGTGACAGGGCCAAAGGCAGTATCATGTCCGACAATATCTGCTTTCCCGCCAAACTGGCCAATGCCCATGTCCTGGACCTGGTGCACAAAGGCGTGGACCGTATTTTCTTTCCCCTGGTCATGTATGAACACGATGAATTCCAAAAAATGGTCAACACGTTCAACTGTCCCGTGGTCAGCAGTTATACCGATGTGATTGACAGCTGTCTGGACATGGAGACCCGAAAAGGGATTCCTCTGGACAAGCCGGTGATCACGTTCAAGGATGAATCCTTGCTGATCAGGGCATGTGTGGCATATCTCAGGCCCCTGGGCGTGGCGACGTCCCGCATCCGGACAGCAGTGAAAAAGGGACTGGCCGCCCAGAAGAATTACAGACAAACCATCCGGGAAAAAGGGGGCATGATGGTGCGTCAGGCTGAACAGGATCATCGCCTGCTGGTGGTGTTGTGCGGCCGGCCATATCACATCGATCCGCTGATCAATCAGAAAATTCCACAGATTCTGACCGATTTCGGTGTGGATTTCATCACGGAAGATGCGGTTCCGGGTACAGGAAACGGGGTGTTTGACTCGTTTCAGGTTCTGACCCAGTGGGCGTATCCCAACCGGTTGTATCATGCCTCGTCCTGGGTGGCGGAGCAACCGGATCATATTCAGATGATTCAGATCAATTCCTTTGGATGCGGCCCGGATGCGGTGGCCATTGAAGAAAACCGCCAGATTCTGGAGGCCGGCGGTAAAAACCATACCCTGGTGAAGGTGGACGATATTTCAAGTACCGGTTCGGTGCGGTTGCGGATCCGCTCCATGGTGGAATCTTTGATGCGGCAGAACAACCTTCACCGCCGTAAACGCAAAGAACGCAGAACCACTCCGCATTTCGAGAAGAAAGACCGGGCCCGTCAGATCATTGCGCCCTTTTTTTCGGACAATTATTCCGGTTACCTGCCGCCGGTGTTTGAGACCGCCGGATATCAGATCGAGATTCTGCCCCCGCCGGACAGGGAGTCTGTAGAAACCGGGCTGCGGTATGCAGGCAATGACATTTGTTACCCGGCGGTTCTGGTCACCGGAGATATCATCAAGGCGTTGAAATCCGGTCGGTATGATATCGACCGGATCGCCGTGGGCATCACCCAGACCGGGGGGCAGTGCCGGGCCTCCAGCTACCTGTCTTTGATCCGCAAAGCCATGGTGGCGGCCGGATATGAACAGATCCCCGTCATTTCCGTGACCAGTGCCCAGGGACTGACCCATCAGCCCGGGTTTGATATCAACTGGCTCAGCATGCTCAAACTGCTGTTTGTCACCACCATGTACGCGGATTGTATCGCCAAAATGTATTATGCCACCGCAGTCAGGGAGATTCACCACGGCACCAGCAACCATCTGAGGCAAAAATACATTGCCGCCGCCCATGGCTGTATTTTAACCAGAGACTATGACCGGTTTTTTTCATTGCTGGATACGGCGGTGGCTGATTTCAACCGGGTGGACATCCATGATCAAGTGGCGGGTCAGATCGGGATTGTGGGAGAGATCTACATCAAATACAATGCATTCGGCAATCAGTTTCTGGCCGAGTTCCTCATGAAAAACCGTATTGAACCGATCATTCCGCCGATTCTGGATTATTTTATTCAGGATTTTGTCAATTACCGGGAAAACATCCGGGCCCATATCCGGCACCGTAAAATGACCGATATTTTAGGGCGATTTATTGAATCGTTTTTGAATACGTTTCATAAAAAAATCAATCTCCGGTTCAGGCGCTTCCGGTTCTATACCCCGTTTCATGATATCCGTCAGGTGGCTGACAAGGCCGGTCGGATCCTGTCTCTGGTGAATCAGTTCGGCGAAGGATGGCTGATTCCCGGTGAGATCGCCTGTCTGGCCGAGGACGGGGTGAACCACGTGATCAGCGTTCAGCCGTTCGGCTGTATTGCCAATCATGTTGTATCCAAGGGGGTGGAAAAGCGCATCAAAAAACTGTATCCGGACATGAACCTGCTGTACCTGGATTTTGATGCCGGTACTTCCGAGGTCAATATCAGAAACCGGCTGCACTTCATGGTGGAAGCCGTGAAGGTCCGACCGGATAGGGCATTCAGGTTTTGATCTTGATGATTTCCCGGTCCGGCTGGTGGGGAAATTCTTTGAGTGAGGCCCAGCGTTTCGGGTCCTGCTTAAAGGTGGGACCGCTCTGAATATATTCGACCATCAGGCGGGCCGTGGCAGTGAGGGAAGACAGGTGCGTCCGTTCATATCCGTGGGACGCATCCACCCCGAATCCCACCAGGGCGGTGCGGACATCATGACCCGCCTCGATGGCGGATGCCGCGTCACTGCGGTAGTACCGGAACACGTCTTTCAGAAAATCGATATCGCAGTCCCGGCACAGTTTCACCAGTTTTTGGGACAGGTGATAATCAAACGGGCCGGTCTGATCTTTCATGGCAATGGTGACCGCGTATTCCGAGGCGTTCTGATCCGGTGCCACCGGTGCCAGATCTACCACCACCATTTCAGAAACATCGGCATATACATCCGCTGACGCCCCGAACCCGATCTCTTCGAAAATGGTGAAAATCAGATGACAGTCCACGGGCAGGGCCGCGCCGGATTCGGTCAGGGCTTTGGCCGCACTGAGCACGATGGCGGCCCCGGCCTTGTCATCCAGATGGCGGGCGTTGATGAATCCGTTTTCCGTGATTTCGGGCAGTGCGTCAAAGGCGATGGTGTCGCCCACGTCATATCCGTTTGCCGTCAGATCCGCCCGGTTGCGGCAGATGTCATCCACCCGCAGTTCCACATGATCCCAGCTCACGGGCAGCGCGTCCACGGCATCGCCCCAGGCATGTCCAGAGGCTTTCAAGGGAAGAACAGTGCCCCGCCGGGGGCCGGACTGGGTGAATATGGTTACCCGGCCCCCTTCGGCAAACCGGCTGGACCAGCTGCCGATGGGGGTGACGGCCAGTTTGCCGTTGTCCTTCAGCCGGCTGACCATGGCCCCCAGTGTGTCCAGGTGCACGGTGACGGCCCGGTCCAGGGTGTTCTGTCTGCCGGGCAACGTGGCACGGATGGAACCTCTCCGCGTGACTTCGAAATCGATGTTCAGGGCTTCCAGCTGGCTTCCCACATAGTGGACCACCTGGTCGGAGTATCCGGAAGGCGAGGGGATGCTCAGCAGTTGTTTGAGCTGGTGAATCAGATAGGACGCATCGATGCGGGCGCAGGACATGGGGGTTATTCCTTGTGTTTGACAGCGGTTTCCGGGAACAGCAGGTCGATGAACCGCTGGGCTGTGGGCTGAGGTTCATGGTTGGCCAGGCCGGGGCGTTCGTTGGCTTCGATGATGACATATTCCGGACCCTGAACATCGGGTACGATGAAATCCAGGCCGGTGACGGGCACTTCCAGACACTTGGCTGCGGCAACAGCGGCGGCGGCCAGATCCGGATGAAGCTGATCCGTGACGTCATGGATGGTGCCGCCGGTATGCAGGTTAGCGGTCTTTCTCACCATCACCTCTTTGTCCTTGGGCAGGACCGTGTTCTCATCCAGGTTTTTTTCCGCCATGCATCGGCGGGTTTCCTCGTCCATGGGAATCCGGCTTTCCCCGCCTGTGGCAGCCATGCGCCGGCGGTTGTATGTTTCCATCAAATCTTTGATGGTGTGGGTGCCGGTGCCACGGATCACGGGCGGTCGGCGGACTGCGGCCGCCACCACTTCATAGTTGATGACAATGATGCGCAGATCCTGTCCCGGGGCCAGTGTTTCCAGGATCACGTCCCGGCAGACATTCAGTGCTTTGTGTATGGCGGTTTCCAGGTCTTTGGTGCGGGTGATTCCCACACTGATCCCCTCTCCCTGTTCGCCCCGGGCCGGTTTGACCACCACGGCCCTGTGTGTCTCCATGAACTGAACCGCCGCATCCAGATCGGTATACCGGATCTGTTCGGGAACCCGGATGTTGTGTTTTGCCAGAAGTTTTAGGGTCAGGCGCTTGTCGTCACATTTGGTCATGGCCACGGCCGTGGTGAGATCGGAAAGTGACTCCCGGCAGGAGATGGATTTGCTGCCCAGGGTCAATGTGAACAACCCGAAATCCTCATCCACGATATCGATGCGGATGCCCCGTTTTCTGGCTTCGTCCACGATGAGGCGGGCATAGGGATTGAGCCCGGCATACTGCTGGGAGGTGGTGTAAAGATCCTGATTGATGGGGTTTTTCCGCTTGATGCAGAACACGGGGATCCGCTGACACCCCAGTTTTTCGTACAAAGCGATGGCTTTCTTGTTGTCGTGCATGACGCTGATGTCCACAAAGGCCCGGCCCCGGGTGAAATAGTGTTCACACAGGTGCCGCACCAGACAGCTGCCCACGCCGGGAAAATCGCACTGGGGGTCCACGGCCAGGGACCAGAGACTGGCCCCTTTTTCAGGATCGTTGAACGCGGCGACATGATCCACCCCTGTAACCGTGCCGATCACCCGGTCATTGGTCAGATCCTTGGCGATCATATAGGTGCGCAGTTTGTTGGCCCGCTTGTCCAGGATAAAGTCGGGATCCGCCCCTTTCATGTGGCAGACCCCATAGATTCGGTTGATTTCCCCGGCTTCTCTCCGGGTGGAGACCCGCTGGATTACGAACGGATTGCGGGTGCGGGAGTCCATGGTGTAATCATGGGACCAGAGCCGGAAGGTATGGGAGGGATCCAGAAACAGCTTGTCCGGGGCCAGGGACACCACCACATGGGGATCGATGATGTACATGGCAATGTCCCGGCGGTCATATCCATACTGGGTCATGGTTTCCACAATGCGTTCATTGTCTTCGAAGGTATGACCGAACACCAGTCGCCCCCATCCCATTTCCACGAACGCATCGGAAATCATGCCTTTTGTGGCCGGTCCCTTGAGCTTTTCCCAGTTCCTCAGGGACTGACCGAATCCCCTTTCCAGCCGGTGATTGGATTTTCCCATGGCTGTTTGCTCCTCACGTGTCTAGATATGGTGCTGCTGGCACCAGAATTCCAGCAGGGCCGCCTGCCAGAGTTTGGATCCTTTGAGCGGGGTGATATGGGATTCCGGGTCCGCCAGCAGTGTGTCGATATACTCCCGGTTGAACAGGTTCCGGTCCCTGGCCGTGTCGGTATTCAGAATACCGGTCACAAAGTCCAGGTATTCCCCCTGCAGGTATTTGAGGGCCGGCACCGGGAAATAGCCTTTGGGCCGGTCAATGACCTCGTTGGGAATGACCGTTCTGGCTGCTTCCTTGAGAATGTGTTTGCCGCCGTGCCCCACTTTGTGTTCCGCCGGAATTTTTGCCACAAGTTCCACAAGTTCATGGTCCAGAAACGGGACCCGGGCTTCCAGGCTGGCTGCCATGGTCATGTTGTCCACCCGTTTCACCGGGTCTTCGGTAAGCATCACGAGGGTGTCCAGACGCAGGGTCTTGTCAATGGGGGTGTCCGCACCGGCCATGTCAAAATGACGCTGAATGAACCGGGTGCTGACATCGTCTCCATGGAACGCCTGTGTGACCATTTCCAGGTATTCCTCGTGAGACCGGTCACCGAAAACGGTCCGGTAGTCGGTCACCGGATCACTGCTTTCCATCATGGGCGGATACCAGTGATATCCGCCGAATATCTCATCCGCGCCCTGGCCGCTCTGTACCACCTTGACATGTTCGGCCACTTTCTGGCTCAACAGATAGAACCCGATGCAGTCATGGGAGACCATGGGTTCACTCATGGCCTTGACGCATAAGGGCATGGAAGGCAGAACCTCGCTCCCGTTCACCTGAATTTTATGGTGGTCCGTGGCAAAATGCCGGGCAATGATATCGGAATACAGAAATTCATCACCTTTTTCGTCGCCCACGCTGTCAAATCCGATGGAAAAGGTTTTCAGATCCTTTTGTCCGGCCTCGGCCAGCAGCCCTACCACCAGGCTGGAATCCAGCCCTCCGGACAGGAGCACGCCCACCGGCACATCCGCCACCAGACGGCGTTTCACAGACGCCATCAGGGTCTGGCTCACCAGATTTTTCCAGTCGTCAAACGTATACTTGTCTTCTTCCTTGTCCCGCTGGTACACCGGCTGCCAATAGGTGCTTTGAGTCATGGTCCCGTCCTGCGAGATGACGGCCCAGGCGGCGGGCGGCAGTTTTTCAATACCGGAAACAATCGTGTGGGGCGCAGGCACCACGGAATGAAATGTCAGATAAAAATGCAGGGCTTGCGCAGAGATCTGCGGGTTGATCTTTCCGGCAGCCAGCAGCGCGGGCAAAGAAGAGGCAAACAACAGGCTGTTGTCGGTCTTGTGAAAATACAGCGGCTTGATGCCCAGCCGGTCTCTGGCCATGAACACCTTGTCTTGGTTCTGATTGTAGATGGCAAAGGCGAACATCCCGTTGAACCGTTTTACACAGTCTTCCCCCCAGGCATGATAGGCCTTGAGGATCACTTCCGTATCTCCGCTGGTGTGGAAGGCGTAGCCCTTTTCGATGAGTTCGTCTCTTAAGATTTTGTAGTTGTAAATCGCCCCGTTATACACAATGATCAGCCCGAGTTTGGGATCGATCATGGGCTGGTTGGAGTCGTCGCTCAAATCGATGATCTTGAGGCGGCGGTGGCCCATCAGGGTCCAGATGCCGTGATAGATATCTTCATTGTCAGGACCCCGGGCGGCCATGGCCTGGTTCATCCGGATCACGGAATCTTCATAAATGGGTTGCCTGTTGAAAAATATTTCTCCGCATATGCCGCACATAAAATCTCCTGTTGGAAGGTAAAAAGGGTTAAAGATATAGGTTTTTTTCAAGGGATCGGAAAGATCCCCGGACGTTCAGAACTGTGGACTGTACAGGAACAAAACGCATGTCACTGGTGAATTCATGACACCCAATATATAAAATTCCGACCGAGTTGTCAAACTCGCTGAAGAACAGATCCGGGCCAGGGTTGTGAGAATTCCAATTTTCATGTAAGTGTTAATGGCGGACGGCAAAGCAGGGTGACGAATCAGACAATGACATCAGAAACGGAATTGGAGAGGAAACCGCGGATGGATGTGACTTACTGTAGTGCCTGCGGGGCGAAAATGACACCCCGGATACCGGTGGATGACGATCATATCCGGCCGGTGTGTGAGCGATGCGGGCATGTTCATTATGAAAATCCCAAACTGGTGGTGGGCTGCATTCCGGTGATGGGAGATCAGGTATTGCTGTGCAAAAGAAATATCGAGCCCCGAAAAGGAAAATGGACCCTGCCAGCCGGTTATCTGGAAAACGGAGAAACCGTCCAGCAAGGGGCTGTGCGGGAAACCCTGGAGGAAACCGGATCCCATGTATCCATCATCGCCCCTTACCGCATGTTCAATCTGGTGTTTGTTCATCAGATCTACCTGATGTTCCGGGCCCGGCTGCTGGACAATCATTTCGGTCCGACCAAGGAAAGCACAGAGGTGCGGTTGTTTTCCGAATCAGAGATTCCCTGGGAAAATATTGCGTTTGAGTCGATCCGCCAGACCCTGGCGGATTTTTTTTCGGACCGGCCGGATCAGCAATATCGGTTTGAGGTAAAGGAGATCATGGCCCCGGAAAAAGGGCACCCGCCGGGGTGAACCGGAATTACAGGATCTCCTTCAGAATCTCGAATCGTTCGAAGGGGGGCATGACACAGGCCCCTGAAAAATATTTTCCGGCGATTTCCAGCATGTGTTTCGCCTGAACCGTCCCGGTTCTGATGGGATCAGCGGATGTTTCCATCTCCCGGAGAAGGGGGTCTGGCACGGCAATGCCGTCCACCTTATCGTGAAGAAAACAGGCATGTCTGAAGGATAAAAGCGGCAGAATACCCATGATTTTGGGCACCGGCAGGTGGGCACAGGCATCGGCCAGGGTTTTGGCCGTGAGTTCGTCATAGACCGGCTGGGTGACGATGAACCGGCATCCGGCCGCCACCTTTTTTTCCAGGCGCCTGACTTCATTTTTCAGGCCGTTACGTTCCGGCCGGAAATCCAGGACAGCGCCCGCAGTCAGGCCGGATTCGCCGGCCAGGGTGATCAGCTGGAACACATTCACATCGTTCACCGCTGTGGCACCATCCTTTTGCCGACCGGCGGACGGATCTCCGGTAATGGCGATCAGAGTGTCGATCCCCAATGCCTTGGCCCCCCACAGTTCCGCCTGAAGCCCCAGAAGATTGTGGTCCCGGACCGTCAGGTGCAAGATGGCCGGTTTGCCGGTTTTTTCATGCAGCAGGCGACAGAATATCGTGGCGGACATCCGGGGCTTGGCCACGGGATTGGTGGCCACGCTGAATCCGTCGAAATCAAGATCTGAAATAGTGGCCAGCTTGTCCAGGAGCGCTGCAGGG
Organism: Desulfotignum sp.; assembly: GCA_040883135.1. GTDB lineage: Bacteria > Desulfobacterota > Desulfobacteria > Desulfobacterales > Desulfobacteraceae > Desulfotignum. Next base: position 26,122 of record JBFLKI010000185.1, read on the forward strand.
TCGTTTCCGGCCGGGGGCACCACTTCGATGGTGGTGACAAATTTTTTGCTGTCAGAAAGTACAAAGGACATGGGATGCTTTTTCTCCTGTCAAATATTCACGGATTATTACAGTATGCCCTGAATTCAGTGCCGGGTCAAATTAAAGGTTGAAATCCGGGCCAGCCGACTTATTATCCCGGTTAGATCTAATGGCGGTCAGCCCCACGGCGGTTTCCTTGATGAAAAGAGGAGCATGGCGGCTGATTTTTAAACACAACCCAAAACCACAATCTGTCCTGGGCCGGAAAGGAAACAGCAATGAATAAGTATACGTTTTCCGACCAGGTCAGCTTGACAATGGACATTGTCTGGTCCGATCAATCTGACGCATACCTGGATCACTATCATATCCACGAAATGAACTGCTGGCGGGATCTGGAACCGGACAGTTTTCTCTGGCAAGCCCTGAAACAGTCTGAACACCCAGAAAATACCCCTGTCACCTGCCGGGCCAATCCGGGGGAACTGGTCCCCCCATATGATCGGGCAAAGGTGATCTCTCTGCCCGGATTCCGGATTCAGCCGGCAGCCGTGTTCGACACTCTGGTCCCGGGGCGGTTCTACCCCCAGGGACTGATCACGGGGCTGCCCGGTGTGTTCAGAGGCAACACCAATCCATTCCGGTGTCTGGAGAAAAACAACCGGACTTTTGTGGCGGATTTGAACCATCCCCTGGCCCGGTTTCCCCTTACCGTCACCCTGAAAAATATTACCTGGGATGTGACAAAAAAAGCGGAGCGGGGCGGTTCCTGCATGGACTGGATTCCCCTGGCCCTGTCCGGACCGGGACTTCAGGCAGGGTTTTCCCGGTGGCCTGATTGCTTCTTGACTTCCCGGGCCTTTGATCGATCGGACCAGCGCCCGGATGATATGTTTTATCAGTCGGACCGGTTTGTCCATCACATCGATGGTCAGGCCCGGCAGGTCCTGTCTGACTGGTATCGCTCCCTGTTTTCTTCCGGCCGAAAACTTCTGGATCTTATGGCTGCATGGGCCTCGCATCTGCCCGGGGATCTTGTGTTTTCCGAGGTGCACGGACTGGGAATGAATGCCGCTGAGCTGAGCGCCAACCGGCAGCTGACCGGTTTTTCGATTCAGGACCTCAATCAGAACCCGGTCCTGGCGTTCCCGGACAATTATTTCGATGCGGCGGTCTGCTCCCTGTCCGTGGAATATCTCACTGATCCGGTTCGGGTGCTCACGGAAACGGCCCGGGTGGTGAAGCCCGGGGGCCGGGTGGCGGTATCTTTTTCCAACCGGTGGTTTCCGGAAAAAAATATCCGTATCTGGGAGGACCTGCATGAGTTCGAACGCATGGGCCTGGTGCTGTCCTGGTTCCGGACATCCAAGGCGTTTGAGCGGTTGTCCACCCATTCGTTCCGGGGATACCCCCGCCCGGAGGACGACCGGTATTTCCCGCAGCTCAGGCTGTCTGACCCAGTGTTCGGGGTCACCGGCATCGTTAAGGGCGCGAAGACTTAAATTGAGCATAAATCGGCTGCCAGTCGGGATCCCTGCCGCCGGCACGATTTTTTTCTGGTCTCAGGTGAAAATCAGCGGTCACGGGAAAATGGTCCGAGGGATACCGGAAGCTTTTATGGAAGGTCAAAACCTGTCGGGTGACCGGCCGGATTTCTCCTCTGTAAAGGATCCAGTCAATGTGCCGGCCGTCGGTCTTGCCGGTGAAGCCGTGAAAGGTGCCGGGGGAATCCGCTTCAAACACCTCGCTGAACCCGTGGGTCTGAAAGGTTTTGAATGCAGACGATTCATGTCCGGCATTGAAGTCTCCGGTGATGACCGCCGGCAGTCCCGGCGGGAACCGTTTCAGAAAACCGGCCACCATGCCGGCGCTTCGGGCCTGGACTGCCGCGTTAAAATCAAAATGCGTATTGGCCATCAGCAGATGCCGGCCCTGTTTTTCGAACCACCCTGCCACACACTGCCTGGGCCAACGGGATCCGGCCATTTTGGACGGGATATCGGGAAACCGGGAGATGAAATGATGGCGATGCCCTATGCAGGTCCAGTCTCTGTGAAAAAAGATCATGTTGGACTGCCACCAGGGATGATTCCGGTTGTACCAGCCGATGTACCTGTATCCCTTCAGGATGTTTTTCAGAAAATCCGCCTGAAAATGATTCACCTCCTGAAATCCCATGAAATCGGTTTTCATCTGTTTCAGAAAATCATTGACCACATCCCTGCGCCGCACCCAGCGGTTTTTGTCATCTTTTGCCAGGCCGAACCGCAGGTTCATGGTCATTACGCTTACGGATTCGGGATCTGTTTTCATTTTCACCCTGTTGTGTGTGACCGTTTTTTAAGCATGCGATAATCGTCGTGTTCTGTCAACTTTTTCGAGACGGTTGTCTATTTTGAAAATGTCTGTAACGCCCAGAAGAGCAGACCAATCCATGGTTCCAGCGGTTGCGCCGGATTTTGTCTGTTTCTTTTTGACATATATCAAGGAAATTGCCATGGTCAGTGTCATATAATCCCGGTTAAGTTGACAAAAAGATCGACAACCGACAATCAGGAAATACAAAAAGGCCATGATGATCGATACAATGACGCTGCCACCGGAGTCCAACGACCATTTCGCCGGCATGGTCGAGGAAATGAGCCGGTCAAACCTGAGCCGCTGCTGGCACTGCCTTTGCTGCAGCGGCGGATGCCCGTTTGTAGAGGATATGGACATTCATCCCAACCGGGTCATCCGCATGGTCCAGTTTGGAATGAAGCACCAGGTGCTCTCCTGTTCCACCATCTGGCTGTGCGTGGGCTGCAACACCTGTTCCATGGAATGCCCCAACGCCGTGGACATGGCCGCGGTGATGGATGCGCTCCGCCGCATTGCCATTCAGGAAAAAGCGGCCATTGCGGAGCCGGCGGTTCTGTCGTTTCATCAAAAAGTGATCGATTCCATTTCCCGGTATGGCCGGACCCATAAGCTGGAAATCATGATGCGGTACAAACTGTCTGAAAAAGATTTTTTCTCGGACATGGACCTGGGCCTGAAAATGCTGTCAAAACGGAAGCTGGACCTCATGCCCTCCAAAGTCAAAGACCGGCAGCAGGTTCAGGATCTGTTCACGCTGGCAAAGGAGTTGTCATGACCTTTTCCCACACCGAACTGAACTATTTTCCGGGCTGCTCCCTGGCCACCACCGCCAAGGAAAACAATGCTTCGTTAACCTATTTTCTGGAACGGTTTGGTATCGGATTGACAGAGGTGCCGGACTGGAACTGCTGCGGGTCATCGTCCACCCACAGC
>JBFLKI010000186.1:0-4266 GCA_040883135.1 Desulfotignum sp.
GCCACGCTTTTTTTCATCATCTTTTCCACCATCACCGGGGTGGGGATCGTGGTACCGCTGCTGCCCATCTATGCCCATGATCTCGGGGCTTCCGGGTTTTATGTGGCCATGATTTTCGGATCCTTTTCCATCTCCCGGGTGTTTCTTCTGCCCTATTTCGGGCGGCTGTCCGATCAAAAGGGCAGAAAACCCTTTATCCTGACGGGTTTGATTTTTTATACGCTGATCTCCGTAGCGTTTGTCTTTTCCGATACGGTTGAAGGACTGATCGTTATCCGGTTCATCCAGGGAGCGGGCTCCGCCATGATCATGCCGGTGGTCCAGGCCTATGTGGGCGAGATCACGCCTAAAGGATCGGAGGGCTATTCCATGGGACTGTTCAACCTGTCCATGTTTCTGAGCCTGAGTCTGGGCCCGGTCATGGGCGGGGTCATCAATGATATCTGGAGCATGGATGCTGCATTCATGTGCATGGGGGTGCTGTCATTTGTCGCCGTGCTGCTGTGTGTTATCCTGCTGCCGTCTCTGTCCGAAGAAAGGCTCCGGTCGGGACACCAGCCCCTTCAAATTCCCTGGGCCCTGGTGATCCGGGATATGGAACTGTTCGGGCTGTTTTCATTCCGGTTTGCTTACACCGCCTGCATCGGCGCCATATGGAGTTTTCTGCCCCTGTTCGGCGCTCAGATGTTCGGTCAGTCCGGTGCTCAGATCGGTCTGCTGGTGACACTGGGGGTCTTTATATCCGGGATATTGCAGCTGCCCATGGGGTATGCGGCGGATCGCATCAGCCGGCAGGCCATGGCCGTTCTGGGCGGAATCATCGTGACCGTCAGCATGGTGTGGATTTATTTTGCCACCTCTTTTCTGGATCTTCTGGCGGCCGTGTCCCTGTTCGGGGTGGGCGGCGGGATCGCCATGCCGGCGATCACCGCACTGGCCGTGGTCAAGGGAGAACAGAAAAAAGCCATGGGGTCGGTCATGGCGATCCTGACGGTGGCCCACAGCCTGGGTATGCTGGCCGGATCCGTGGCCGCCGGCCTGGCCATGGATTTTTTCAGTCTCAGTCTGGCGTTTCCCGTGGCCGGTCTGGTCATGGCCCTGGGGACCCTGGTGTTTTTTCTGATCCATTTTTCCAAGAGAATTCTGCAACATCAGGAAAAAAACAGTTAATTTTCCCGGGTCGTGGTTTGAAAAACCCGGAAATGTGATAAAATTAATGGTACATTGTGACAACCAAGAATGGATAACAACTGATTAAAAACGAAGGGGGTATCCGATGAAAAAAATATCTGTTATTGCCGCTTTGGCCGTCTTGACAGGCATGACCGCCCTGCTGGCAGGCGGGTGTGCCTCCAGCCGGTCCGGCGAAGTCTATTCCAGGGATCATGCCCGTCAGGCCCAGACCGTGATGATGGGGACCGTGGAATCGGTCAAGCATGTCACCATCGAAGGCACCAAAACCCCGGTGGGAACCGCTGCGGGCGGAGTGGCCGGCGGGGTGCTGGGCAGTACCGTGGGCGGCGGGTCCGGACGGACCGTGGCCACCGTGATCGGCGCCCTGGCAGGGGCCGCTGCCGGAACGGCCGCCGAAGAAGGCATCACCCGGAAACCCGGGCTGGAGATTGTGGTCACCAAAGACACCGGCACCACCATTGTGGTGGTCCAGGAGGCGGATGTGGAACTGTTCCCCGGAGACCGGGTCCGGATCATCACTGCGGCCGACGGCACCACCCGGGTGTCCAAATAATCGACATAGAAAAAAAAGAGCCATTAATGAAAAAACAGATCCAGACCAATGACCGGCTGCGCAATATCGCCATCATCGCCCATGTAGACCATGGGAAAACGACTCTCGTGGATGCCATGTTCCGCCAGAGCGGCATGTTCAGGGAAGGCCAGGAAATGGATGAGCGCCTGATGGACAGCATGGACCTGGAGCGGGAGCGGGGCATTACCATTGCCGCCAAAAACTGTTCCGTGATGTGGAAGGACGTCAAGATCAATATTATCGACACCCCGGGGCACGCGGATTTCGGCGGTGAGGTGGAGCGGGCCCTGTCCATGGCGGACAGTGCCATTCTTCTGGTGGACGCATCGGAAGGCCCCTTGCCCCAGACCCGGTTCGTGTTGAAGAAAACCTTTGAAGCCAAACTGCCGGTCATGGTGATCATCAACAAGATCGACCGCAAGGATGCCAGGACCGATGAGGTGCTGGACATGGTGTATGATCTGTTCATCGATCTGGAGGCCACGGATGATCAGCTGGATTTCACCTATTTTTATGCCATCGGCCGGGACGGGATTGTCAAAAGAGAGCTGGATTCAGACGTGACCCATCTGCATGAGCTGTTCGATACCATCATCGAAGAGATGCCCCCGCCGACCTATGATCCGGCGGCCCCGTTTCAGATGCTGGTGTCGGATCTGGGATATTCCGATTATCTGGGACGACTGGCCGTGGGCAAGGTGTTCAACGGGTCTGCCGCATCCAACGAATCCCTGGTGTGCGTGGGTGAAAACGGTCGACAGAAACCCTTGAAAGTGACCAAGCTTCAGTCTTACAAGGGCATGACCCTGATGCCGGTGGACCGGGCCGACCCCGGGGATATCGTGGTGCTGTCCGGTATCGAGGATGTCAGAATCGGGGATACCATCTGTACAAAAGACAATCCCAAGGCTCTGCCCAGAATCACGGTGGACGAACCCACGGTGTTCATGCAGTTTGCCATCACCAATTCGCCGTTTGCGGGCAAAGAAGGCAAATATGTCCAGTCTCGAAAGATCCGGGAGCGCCTGCTCAAGGAAACCCTGAAAAATGTGGCCATCGAGGTGGAAGACAGCGCCACCGATGAAAGTTTCGTGGTCAAGGGCCGGGGCGAGCTTCAGCTGGCCATTCTCATCGAGACCATGCGCCGGGAGGGGTTTGAGTTGTGTGTGAGCCGGCCCCGGGTGATCTACAAATATGACCAGGGACAGCAACTGGAACCCATCGAGCACCTGTTTGTGGACTGTGAAGAGGATTTCATGGGAGTGGTGACCGAGAAGCTGTCCATCCGCAAGGGCAAAATGACCAATCTGGTGAACAACGGCAAGGGCCGGGTCCGCATCGAGTTTTCCATCCCGTCCCGGTCTTTGATCGGATACCGGGACGAATTTCTCACCGATACCCGGGGCACCGGGATCATGAATTCCTACCTGGCCGGGTACGAGCCGTTCCGGGGGGAGTTTCCGGTGCGGTTCAACGGGTCTTTGGTCTCGGACCGCCAGGGCACGGCCGTGCCCTATGCTCTGTTCAACCTGGAACCCCGAGGTCAGCTGTTCATCGTGCCCGGCACGCCCGTGTATGAAGGCATGATCATCGGCGAACACAACCGGGCATCGGACATCGATGTCAATCCCTGCAAGGAGAAAAAGCTGACCAATATGCGGGCATCCGGCAAGGATGAGAACGTGGTGTGCACGCCGGTGCGGGAGATGACCCTGGAAAAGGCCATTCATTTTATTGCCGATGACGAGATGGTGGAGGTGACCCCGAAATCCATCCGGCTGCGAAAGACCGTGTTAAATGGTCAGAAGCGGCATCAGATGGCGGGGAAGCTCAAGAAAAAGGACAAGGATAAATCATAGCACAGAGGAACGCCGCCCGCCGGGGGATCCTTGCACCCGGCCCGAGATTTCTGAATCTGACGGTCCGGTCACAAGGGTCCCCCGGCGGGCTTGAACCTTATCTTTGGCGCTTATCCTGATCTCATCATGTGTGAATGATCTTGAAGTCGCTGCCTTTGGGGTGATCGGTTTGGAACCGGGCCAGCCGCTCCGCCAGGGTCGGGAACCGGTCTTTGCCGGTCAGAGACACACAGGCCCGCAACCCTTCATGGCGGTCGCTGCCCGTGGTGGTCAATGAAATGGCGCTGATGCCGTAATAAAGCAGCTCTTCCACCAGTTCCACGCCGGTGAATCCCGGATACGAGATCGTGAAATAAAATCCGTCTGCAATGGGCTGGTCATCATCCATGTCATACACGATTTGAAATCCGTTTTGCGTAAACATCTGTTTCATTGCCGCGGCCCGGTCCCCGTATTCCTTCACATGATCCACAAAATTGAATTCCCCGGAATTGAGAGCTTTGAGCAGCCCCAGCAGTCCGTACTGGTTGGAGTGGGACACACCGGAACTCAACGCATACATGGCCCCGAAAATATAGGCATACCCGAACCGGTCGCTGCCGAAAAACGGCTTGAGGTTGGTGCCGGTGGAATGAAACA
>JBFLKI010000187.1:0-3764 GCA_040883135.1 Desulfotignum sp.
CCGTTTCCGACAATCAGGTGTGTCATGACACCTCCGCAGGTTCCAGAAAAATGATATCTATCCGTATGCAGAACCCGGCTGATTTGTCAAGAAAAAAACAGGGCCGGCCGGACAAAGGAGAGACGCCTTGCTATAAATGGGTGACCATCTGACGGTATCGCGTCATGATCTGTCCCATGACCGGTTCAAGCTCATCCGGTTGAATGACCAGCAAATCCCCTGGTTGGGCTTTGGAAAAAATGTAATCCACTGCTTTGTCCGGTTCAGGGACAATTTCAATCCGGTTTTGCGGGAACCCGCCCTGAATCAGTCCCTCATAAACCAGGTCCTGGGTTTCTCCGGCCGGCCTGTGACGGGGATCAAAATCGGTCAGGATAATGTGGTCGTAGGCCAGGGCCAGGGCTTTTCCAAGTTCAATGAGTTGTTCATCGGTTCTGCTGCCGGTGCCGTGACATAACCCGATTTTTCTGCCCGGTGAGAGCCGCGGCAGTAATTTTGCCATGGCCCGGACTGATTCCGGATTATGGCCGTAGTCCAGAAGCACCTTGTATGTCTGGAAATCAAATAAATTCATGCGGCCCGGATTCTGGTTTACGGAAGGATAAAAGGTCATCACCCCGTTTCGAATCTGTTCAACAGAAAGGCCTAATCCATGAAGGGCGCCGATGGCGGCAAGGGCATTGGCCGTGTTAAAGTCGATGATGCCCCCAAAGGTGATGGGGATTTCTTCCAGGGTGCAGACATGAGTATCCTGCCTGTTTTTTCGGATGACCGCATTCTGGTTGATGACGGTGACAACGGTTCCCCCTTTTTGTACATGGGCGGCAATCTCTGGATTCTCAGGGTCCAGGGAAAATAAAATAACATTGCCCCGGGCACGGTCCAGAACGGTCATGGTCATGCGGTCTTCTGCATTTAAAACCGACGTCCCTGTTTTTTTGACCACCTCGATGACCGTTGACTTGACCAGGGACAATTCTTCCTGGGATTCAATCCAGTCACATCCCAGATGGTCTTTGCCGATATTCAGGAGCACCCCCACATCCACCTCGGAAACCCCCAGACCCCGTCTGGCGATACCGCCCCGGGCCACTTCCAGTACAATGTGGTCCACCGTGGGTTCCCTTAACACGATTCCGGCGCCTTCCGGACCGCTGTAGTCCCCTGACAGAACCGGATTTCCATCCATTATGATGCCGGTCGTACAGGCAAGCCCCACGATCTTTCCCGAATACTTCAATGTATGGGCGATCAATTTAGTGGTGGTGGTTTTGCCGTTTGTCCCGGTGACCGCCAGAACAGGCACCTGCAAATATCCTTCGGGGAAAAGCATATCCACCAGGGGTTTTGCCACGTTTCTGGGCTGGCCGTTGGTGGGTTCCAGATGCATTCTGAACCCGGGTGCGGCATTGATTTCCACCACTTTTATCCCGGACGGGTCAAGAGGAAGGGAGATGTCCTGTGCCAGGGCATCAATGCCTGCACAATCCAGGCCGATGATTCCTGCGGCCCGTTCGGCCATCCTGCGGATCTCAGGATGTACCTCATCGGTCACATCTGTGGCAGTCCCGCCCTGGCTTAAATTGGCAGTGGCCTTTAAATATATTTTTTCGCCTTTTGGGGGCCGGGAATCCGGACAAAGTCCCCTGAGGGCCAGCAGCCTTTCGGTCATGGCATCCATTTCAACCTGTGTCAGGACTTTTTCATGCCCGAACCCGCGAAGGGGGTCGGCATTGAGGATGTCAATCAGTGTTTTGATGGTGGATTTTCCATCTCCGATGACATGTGCCGGTTCCCGCCTGGCAGCGGCAGCCAGTTTGCCGTCAATGACCAGAAAGCGAAAATCCCCGCCATGCACATATTCTTCAACAATCACATCCGGATAAAAGGCTTTGGCCGCAAGAAACGCCTGTTCCAACTGATCCAGGTCTGTCACATTGATCGTGGAGCCATTCCCGTGGTTCCCCACATCCGGCTTGACAACCACCGCCTTTCCGATGTCTCGAAAAGTTTCAACCGCCTCTTCCAGGGTTGACACGACCCGGCCGTCGGGCACCGGGATACCGGATTTTTTCAATAAAATCTTTCCCCTGGTTTTTTCATCGGCAATTTCCACGGCAATGGCCGAGGTATTCCCGGTTATGGAGGCCTGAATCCGTTTTTGACTGGCCCCGTACCCCAGCTGGATATAACTTTCTTCATTCAGCCGGATATGGGGGATGCCCCTGGAAAGGGCTTCCTTAACAATACTCCATGTCGTGGGCCCCAGCATATGATCTTCGCGCAGCATTTTGAGATCAAAAATAACCTTGCTGATATCTAACGGCTGTTTTTCTGCGATGGCCTCGAATATGGATACCGCCTCCTGTGCCGCTTTTAATCCGGCAGATTCTACCAGGTATCTGAAGACCACAATATAAATTCCCCTTTGGGACGTCCCCAGGGTTTTTCCGTATCCAACCGACATGCCGGAGAGGCATTGAAGTTCAATGGCAATATGCTCGATAATATGACCGGCCCAGGTGCCTTTTTCCAGCCTCTGAATAAATCCGCCGGGTTTGCCGATGGAGCATTCGTGCTCGTGGAGAGTCGGCATCAATGCAGTCAGTCTGTCTGAAAAACCTTTGATTTTATCTGAAGGACGGCTCTCGTATTCTTTAATATCCAGCACCATGAATATGGCTGGATGCCGGGTATATCGATTGGGACCGCGCAACGCTCTTAACTCCAGTATATCAATCATCATTATCCTTTGATCGGTTTTGATGATGGCATGAGAAACCGTCTTTTTTTGAAATGGTACCCATATCCGTTAACCAGTGAATGGATGCGCACATTTTCCACCGCAATGGGCCCGCCCGGTTTAATATTCATGATGTTGGAATGGGCGATATCATTGCCGTCAACAATAATGACCTGGCCGCTGCCGATCACCTCAATCATGCCGTCTCCCTTGAGGATAACCCCTGAATCTTCACCGATACCAACCCCGATGCAGGTCGGATTCGTTGTAACAATCTGGACCAGACGTCCGATACGGCCCCTTGCCATAAAATGCGTATCAAAAATAATATTTTTTACAAAACCAAATCCGGGTGTCGTGAAAACTCTGCCTTTAAACAGCCCTTCTTCACTCTCCCCTTCATAAATCATTGTATCTGAAAAAACAGCCGCCCCGGCACTGGTTCCGGCGATGAGCGCCCCGGATTCAAGCCGGTTCTGGATCGCGGCAAGGGTTTTTGATCCGCCCATAATGGTTGTCAATCTCAACTGGTCCCCGCCGGTAAGAAAAATCAAATCAAGATCCTCAAGGGTTCTGGCCAGTGCTCTGTCATTTGCCTGGGCCCTTGTTTCAATGGCCAGGATCTCTATTTGAGATGCCCCAAGAGTCTTAAATACCTGTTCGTAATCACGGCCCCGCTGCAGGGGTTCTTCACTGGCAGTGGTGATGATCCCGACGTTGTAAACAGGCTTTCCAATTTCCTGGACAACCCGTTTGAGTACAACCAGATCATTGGCCTTGTCTTCATTTCCGCCGATGGCAATGAGACGTCCCAGAAAAAAAGAATTTGCTGCCATCAGTATTTCATCTCCAAGAGAGATCGTCAGGCCAGATCCGAAAACACATCTCTGATCCGTTCCATCGCCCAGTCAATATCGGGTTTGGTGATGACCAGGGGCGGGGCGAACCGGATGATCCATGTGTGGGTTTCCTTGCACAGGATGCCTTTTTCCTGGAGGGCTTCGCAGATGGGCCTGGCACC
>JBFLKI010000188.1:0-23971 GCA_040883135.1 Desulfotignum sp.
GAACTGGCTGCCGGCGGCACCCTGTTTCTGGACGAAATCGGTGACATGAACATCAATACCCAGGCCAGAATACTGCGGGCACTGGAATCCAAAACCTTTCAGCGCATCGGCAGCAGCCGGGTCATTCACATGGATGCACGGATCATCGCATCCACCAACAAAGACCTTACCGAGGAGATAGAAAACGGCCGGTTCAGGCAGGATCTGTATTTCCGCCTGAATGTCATCCCCATCCATGTTCCCCCGCTGCGGGAAAGAAAACAGGACATTCCCATGCTGGTGGAAACATTTCTGGCCAAACTGGCCGGACAATCCGCCACACCTGAAAAAACCATGTCAAAAGAAGTGCTGGACCTGCTGGCCCGCTACTCCTGGCCGGGAAATGTCAGGGAGTTGAAAAACCTGATGGAACGGCTGTCCATCATGGTTCAGGAAAATCATATTGATATTTCCCATCTGCCGCATCCCTATCATTTGCCGAACATGACAGACTCAGGATCCGATCCGGGAGAACTCTTTGCCATCGACAGTCTGGATCAGGCCCGAACCGCTTTTGAAAAAAAATATCTCCGGCACAAGGTGGCACAAGCCGAGGGGGATATCGGCGAAGCTGCAAGGGCCATCGGCACCAGCACCCGCTATATCAAAAAGAAACTGAACTGAATTCATTTTGGTCATGAGAATTATCAGCGGCTCCTGCCGGGGCAGGAAACTCTCCCCACTCAAAGGGTTGGATATTCGGCCGACATCGGACCGGATCAGAGAAACGATTTTCAACATTCTGGGTCCACGGGTCAACCATGCACAAGTGCTGGATCTGTTTGCAGGCACCGGCGCACTGGGTCTGGAAGCATTAAGCCGAGGAGCTGACCATGCAGTGTTTGTGGACGTATCCGAAACCGCCTGCCATACAATTCGTCAGAACATCGACCGGTGCCGGCTCACGGAACAGACCACCCTGATCCGGCAGGATCTGTTTGCTCCCTGGACCGATCCGGCCATGGCATCCAGATGCTTTGACCTGATTTTTCTGGACCCGCCCTATGGCCGGGATTATGTGGTCAAAATCCTTGAACATCTCCATTTATCCGCACTGTTGCCAGAAGAGGGGATCATCGTTGCCGAACACGCCGCCAAAGAAACCCTGCCGCCTTCCCTGAACGGACTTGACATTTTCCGGGAAAAAAAATACTCAAGAACCACTGTTTCATTTTTAACCAGAATTCAGGATATTGTATGAACGAAAACCGTCTCCTCAAGAGCAGAATCGCCATTTATCCGGGATCATTCGATCCCTTGACCAATGGTCACATGGATGTGATCCAGCGGGCCCTGGAAATTTTTGATGAAGTGATTGTGGCCATTCTCAGGAATCCGGCCAAAAAATCTCTGTTTTCCATTGAAGAGCGTCTGGAAATGATCCGACAGAGCTTCAACGGCAATGATTCATTGAAAGTCGATGCGTTTGACGGCCTGCTGGTGGACTATGCCAGAATGAAGCACGCGGTGGCGATCATCCGGGGCATGCGGGCCATCTCTGATTTTGAAAACGAATTTCAGATGGCATTGATGAACCGGAAACTGCACAAAGACGTGCAGTCGGTTTTTCTGATGACCGGATTCCGGTGGATTTTCACCTCGTCCTCCATTATCAAGGAAGCCGCCCAGTTCGGTGCCGATGTTTCAGATATGGTCCCTGAGGCGGTCAACCTGAAGCTCATTGAAAAATTTTCATTGATTAAAGACCAGACCGATAACCGATAACCCATGGATCTCTGGCAGCTTCATATATTTGTCACCGTTGTAAAGGAACAGAGCTTTTCAAAGGCGGCAGACGCTGTTCATCTGTCTCAGCCCACTGTATCCAGTCATATCAGAGAACTGGAGAATCATTTTCAATGCCGGCTTCTGGACCGGCTGGGGAAAAAAACCGAACCCACCCGCGCCGGCTGGCTCCTGTTTGATCATGCGCAAAAACTGCTGACGCTCAAGGATACCACTGAAGCGGCCATGCAGGATTTTATCGGCTGCATCAAAGGCCCGCTGATCATCGGCGGCAGCACCATCCCGGCCGGATATATTCTTCCCGGGCTCATGGGTCCTTTTTCAAAAGCATATCCAGAGGTATCAATCCATCTTGTCAGTGGGGACACCCATCAGATTATCGAAAATGTCAAACACGGCAGAGTCGAGCTGGGTGTGGTGGGGGCCCGGACCCGGGATACGTCCATTGTCCAGGAAAAACTGCTGGCAGACGAGATGAAACTGATCGTCCCGGCGGATCATCCGTGGGCAAACCGGTCTGCCGTGGATTTCGACCGGCTTGTACAGGCCCCGTTCATCGCCAGAGAGCCGGGGTCCGGTACCTGGCAATCCATCTGCCGGGCCATGACAGATGCGGGACTGAATCCTGAGCTACTGAACATCAAAGTGACGATGGGATCGAGCATCTCCGTAATCCAGGGCATTCTTCACCGGGCAGGTATTTCCATTCTTTCCACAACGGCTGTGGCGGACGAGCTTTTCAAGGGGCGGCTGGCCGCTCTGTCGGTGAACGGCCTGGCTTTGAACCGGTTTTTCTATCTGACCCTTGCAAAAAACCGTACCCAGTCACCGGTCTGCCGGAAATTCATTGCCTTTGTCAGGCATCATCTGCAGAAAGCCTGATTCAGCCTGACGTTTTTTGCGGTATTCAACCGGGAAAAACGTCATTGACAACCCATTATTTTTCTGAGAAGCTCTTTGGTGTTATAATTTTGCTGAATAACAGGCAGCACACAATCTCTTAGACACAGGAATACGCCATGATAATAGGATTGGATGTTGGCGGTACTCATACATATGCGGTTCTTCTGAGCGACAAGGGTGTTGAAAAAAGTGTCAAGGTTTCCACGGATCATGCCGATCTTTTCAACACGGTTCTTGCGGGATTTACACAACTCCTTGAATCCGTAGATCCCGCCCGGATCGAACGTGCGGTTATTTCCACCACCTTGACCACCAATGCCATTATCCAGCAGACCATGGAACCTGTGGGAATGATCGTATCAGCCGGCCCCGGCATTGATCCGGAATTTTTCCGGACAGGAGATCATTATTACGCCGTTTCGGGTTCCATCAACCATCGGGGACGGGAAAAAGCCCCGGTCAATGAGATACAGATACAGGACATCGCAAAAAAACTGGTGGATGCGGGCCTGGAATATGTGGGGGTGGTCAGCAAATTCTGTGTCAGAAATCCGTCCCATGAGATCCTGATCAAACGGATTTTAAACAAATATTTCAAAAAGGTGTTTTTGGGCCACCATGTGTCGGGCAACCTGAACTTTCCCCGGCGCATCGCCACAACGCATCTGAATGCCGCCGTGTTTTCCCTTCATAAATCATTTTTTGAAGCCGTTAAAAAGAGCCTGACAGAAAAAGGGTTGACCGTACCGATCCGGATTCTGAAAGCCGATGGCGGCACCATGAGCCTGGAAGCGTCCATGCACTTTCCCGGCCAGACCGTTTTGTCCGGACCGGCCGCCAGCATCATGGGCGCCATTCCCTATGCGCCCGAAGCCCAGGATGCCATTGTCCTGGATATCGGCGGGACCACCACGGACATCGCGTTTCTGGTGGACAAAGCCCCGCTGCTGGAACCGGTGGGGATCCAGCGGGGCCGGTATAAAAGCCTGATACGGTCTTTGCGCACTGATTCCAAGGGAATCGGCGGTGACAGCGTCCTGCGTGTCAAGGATGGCAACCTGACCATCGGACCGGATCGACAGGGCCCGGCCATGGCGTTCGGGGGGCCCCTGCCCACACCGACAGATGCCATGATCGTGTTGAACGTCATGGATACCGGGGACCGGGATAAAGCGGTCGCCGGCATCGAACTCATCGCCCGGGAACTGGGTCTGTCGATTGAAGACACTGCTGAAAAGGTGTTCAAAACCTGCTGTACCATTATCCTGAAAAAAACATTTGAAATGATCGATCAGATCAATTCCCAGCCGGTGTATACGGTCCATGATTTTCTGGAAGGATATAAGCTGAGCCCCCAGAAAATTCTTGTTCTGGGAGGACCGGCCCCGTATTTCGCCCAGAAAATCGAAGACCTTTACCAGATAGACACCCTGGCTGTTCCCAACTCAGCGGTGGCAAATGCCGTGGGAGCGGCCCTGGCCCGGACCACCTGCGAAGTTTCCCTTTACGCCGACACGGAACAGGGCATTGTCACCGCCCATGAGGAAGATTTTGCCGAACCCATTTCCAAAACTTTTTCAGAAGACGATCTCATGGAAACCGCCTACACCCTGCTCAAAGAAAAAGCCATCAATTCCGGGGCTGATCCTGAAAACCTCGAAGAGGTGGAAGTGGTGGAATACCAGAAGTTCAATATCATCCGAAATTTCTCGCCCAGGGGCAAGATCTTCCGCACCAAGATGCAACTCAAACCCGGCCTGATCAAAGGCTATGAAACGGTGTTACATTGAAGAGGGAGCCATGTTGAAAGCTTTGCACAAAACCGGGCTGGTGTTTTTCCCCGCCTTTGACTGGGCCATCGATCCCACCCATCCGGAAAGGGAAGAGCGTCTCCTGTATACCCAGGACCAGGTCACCGAAGAAGGGGTTTTTGACATTCCGGGCATCATTGAATACAAACCCATGCTGGCCACAGCGGAGGATATCCAGCGGGCACAGTTCTGCGTACCGGATGAAGGATCCATCACCACGGAATCCCACCTGATCAGCGCCGGCGGGGCCAAAGTCATTGCCGATGCGGTCCTGCACAAGGAAGTCAAAAACGGATTCGCTCTGATCCGTCCTCCGGGGCACCATTCCATGCGGGTGTCCCACGGGGGCCGGGGATTCTGCCACATCAACATCGAAGCCATCATGGTGGAATACATTCGAAGCCGGTACGGCGTCAAACGGATTGCCATCGTCGATACGGACTGCCATCACGGAGACGGCACAGACAACATTTACTGGCATGACCCGGAAGTGCTGTTCATCTCCCTGCACCAGGACGGCCGGACCATGTTTCCGGGCACGGGATTTCCCGGAGAACTGGGCGGCCCCAATGCCAAAGGCAGCAACCTGAACATCCCTCTGCCCCCGGGCACTTCCACCGAAGGCTACCTGTATGTGATCAACCACTGCGTGCTGCCGGTGCTCAATGAATTCAAACCGGACCTGGTGATCAACTCCGCCGGGCAGGACAACCACTACACCGATCCGCTGACCAACATGAACTTCTGTGCTCAGGGGTATGCCCAGCTCACCACCCTGCTCAAACCCGATATTGCCGTGCTGGAGGGCGGATATGCCATTGAAGGGGCACTGCCCTACGTCAACCTGGGGATTATTCTGGCCATGGCCGGCATCGATTATTCAGGGGTAGTGGAACCGGATTACAACCCGGAAAAACTCAAACAGTCGGTAAGCATCACGGACAAAATCAAGAAAACCACGGATCAGATCAACACCTACTGGGCACAGCGCCATGAGATGCGGGAAGCGGCAGGCAACCCCGGAGAGATCCAGATGCGGCACAAAGAAATCTTTTATGACACCGACAATATTTTTGAACGCCAGAAAGAACGCATCCGGATCTGTAAAGACTGCGGCGGATGTTTTGAAATCGACTCCCAGGCCACGCCGGGGTTTCATATCCTGGGTGTCCATATTCCCATCAATGCGTGTCCCGCCTGCATTGAAAAAGGCTATGAATTTTTTGACACCGCCCCGAAACAAAAATTTGACCACGTGTTTCTGATGGACCGGCCCAAAGGCGCTTACCACAGAAAATAGACCCTTTTGGCCATATGCCACGATTTCATCATGACCGGGACCTTGAAACCCGGGCCCGTGTGATCAGGCTCATTCGTGAGTTTTTTCATGCACATCTTTATCTGGAAGTGGAAACACCGGTCCGAAGTCCCGCCATTATTCCGGAAGCGCATATTGATCCGTTCATGTCAGAAGACCATTTTCTGATGGCATCCCCTGAACTGTATATGAAACGGCTGCTGACCCGGGGATATTCTCACATTTTTCAGATCTGCAAATGTTTCAGAAAAAATGAACGGAGTCGGTTTCACCTGCCGGAGATGACTCTGCTGGAATGGTACGGGGCCGATGATACCTACCTGGATCTCATGGACCAGTGCCAGGCTCTGGTGCGGTATATCGCACAGGGACTGAACATGCCGGCCCGGCTATGCTACCAGGGCGACACCCTGGACCTGACCCGGCCGTTTCCGCGGATGACCGTGCACCAGGCATTTGAAACCCATGCCGGTATCTCCTGTGACCAGGCCCTGGCCGAGGATCGATTTGATGACATCATGGGGTTTGAGATCGAGCCCTGCCTGGGAAAGGATCGGCCGGAATTTCTCATGGATTACCCCAGATCCCTGGCCAGCCTGGCAGCCCTGCATCCGGACAACCCGGCCCTGGCCCAGCGGTGTGAATTCTACATGGCCGGCATCGAGCTGGCCAACGGATTCACGGAACTGACCGATGCCAAGACTCAGCGGCAGCGGTTCAACAAGGAAAATCAGATTCGAAAGAACCTCGGGATGCACGACCTGCCGCTGCCGGATATGTTTCTGTCCGATCTTGAAGCCCTTCCCCCGTGCGCCGGCATCGCTTTAGGCATAGACCGGCTGGTGATGCTGTTTGCCGATACCCCGGCCATTGATCATGTGGTGGCCTTCACTCCGGAAGACTGTTAATCACCCCGTGATTTTCGGAATCAGGGTATCTCCGGGTTGCGGCCCTGAACCCGCACAAATCCATACATGATACCGCAACCGACCAGAAAAAGCACCACAGCCCATCCCAACTGGGCATCCAGGGCCGGCAGCACATTGACATTGGTGTAAACCGCCACGTTCTCCAGCTGGGTCACGGACCTGTTTTCCCGAATATACTGGGTTTCCAGCACTGCCACCTGTTTGAAAGGCCACAACACCCACAATGAGCCGAGCATCAGTCCCAGCAAAAACGCCATGGTGGCATCATAATATTGCCTGAGTACAAAACTGATCACCCGGGCGAACAAAAGCCCCCCCGCCAGAATGCCCAGGCCGAAACATCCCAGATAAAAAACAGCATCCAGTTGAAACCGGGGCAGGGCCGATATGGCGGATAGTACATCATAATACGCCCCCATCAGAATCAGAACCAGAGATCCGCTGATACCAGGCAGCACCATGGCGGAAATGGAAACCGCCCCGCACAGGGCCGCATACAGATACTCGGCACCGGCAGCCGGCAGGGTGAAAGGGGCTGCATCAGTGTCCGGTCTGTCCCCTGATTCTGTGGCCTGACGGTCATAAGCCGCCTGATAAAAATCAGATTTTTGCTTCATCCGGTCATAGGGGTTGACCTGCACATACACCATCACCGTCAACGCCGCCCCCAGACAGGCAAAACCGGCCAGAGGCCACCGGAACCGTGTCAGCAGACGGAGGGGAATCAGGACCGACACCAGAATCAGTCCGAAAAAAAAAGCATAGGTCAGAGAAAACCAGTGGGTCAGCAGATGCTTGATTATTGTGGAGAGTGTGAAGATGGCGATGACCGACCCCAGGATCAGTCGGGCCAGAAACGGGATATCATTCTGACGGCAGAAAACCTGGACCGCGCTGGTGGAGCCTTTTCGGCCGACATGCCGCACCCATTGTCCGGTGATTTTTGCTGCCTGGAGAATCAGTGGTCGGCTGATACAGTTGATGATGCTGAAAACCCGTTCATAGATGTTGAAAATCAGCAGAAACGTCCCCCCGGAAACCCCGGGAATGATATTGGCGGCTCCGAGACAGAACCCCATGAGCAGCTCTTTGATGCTATTCATCCCACCCGTACTGACCGATGAGTTTGACAAACCGGCATCCGCCCAGGTTTTCCTGTCTGATCCCGGTGTCGGTTCGTGTAAGTTTGATCAGGTCCTGGGTGAACCGCCCTCCCACCGGCATGACCAGACGTCCGCCCGGGGCCAGCTGTTCCACCAGGGGCGAGGGAATCTGGTTACCGCCGGCCGTAACCATGATGGCGTCAAACGGGCTTTCCTCTTTCCATCCCTGGGTGCCGTCGGAATACCTTGTTACGATGTTGTGAATCTTAAGCCGGTCGAACAGCTGACGGGTCTGCCGGTACAGCACCGGATTTCTTTCAATGGTATATACTTTGTAGGCGATATGGGCCAGCACGGCTGCCTGGTATCCGGAGCCGGTGCCGATCTCCAGAACCCGCTCCGATCCTTTCAAAACAAGGCTCTGGGTCATCTCGGCAATGATGTAGGGCTGAGAAATGGTCTGGCCCTCGCCGATCGGCAGGGGAAAATCTCCATACGCGCTGTCCACCAAGGCTTCGCTCACGAACAGATGCCGCGGAACCGTCGTCAGGGCATCAATCACCAGGGGATCGGTGACCCCTCTGGCAATGATCTGGCGCTCCACCATGTCCTTGCGCCACCGGGCGAATTTTTTGGGCTCGTCATTCATGCACCCCTTCTTAGCAGCATGTCCGGCCTGCGTCAAGCAGATACCGCGGGATGGCACAATTTGCAGGGGACCCGTGGCAAGGGGCGGCTGCTGATCTCACCTTTTGCCACTGGAAAATGATGCGTTCTATTTGTTGCTCATATTCTTGACCGATCGGATTTCCCCGGTTTCCACCAGCAGTTTGAACACCTTGTACCCCCGGTCTCCCACAAACATGGATCTGCCGACGCCGCCCGATGAAATCGGACTTTTATAACTGAGCACCACGATCCAGAACCGCTCGTCATCAGTGATCTCCGCTTCTTCGAACAGGATTTCCCCCAAATCATGGTCCGGATACAGTTTCTTCAAATGCTCGATGGCCCGGGCGGAAGCCTCATTCACATTGATCATGACCGTTTCCTCCAGCCGTCATTGGCATCATCCTTGAAGTCCAGACCCTTGAAATGGGGTTTGATATCCAGAAGTGGGGTGTTGTCCAGCACGTCAATGCCAGAAATATCCAGACGGGTGCCGGTAACGCCTCTAAGCCGCACCGTGCTCAGCCCGATGGGGTTGGGCCGCCGGGGGGAACGGCTGGCAAACAGGCCCACTTCCATACCGCCGCCGCTGGGGGGCCGGACATGCAGGGTCACGGGTTTGTCCGGCCGGTCCAGAAAGAAAAACACCTGGATATAGTTAAAAGTATCCAGCAGGTATAACCCGTCGGACAGATCAGGGTTCAGCTGAATGTAAAATTCCCCGGCGGCATCCGGATCCGGCTGATGCGGCACATCATCATGGGAGGTGTAGGGGGTGTGAATGGTTCCGATGGGATGAAACAGGATATCCATAGATTCTCCTTGGGTTATCGTATTTGGCTCTTCATCAAAGCGTGGGCATGGCCGGTCCGGGTGAATTCAACTCCCGGGCGCTGCGGATCAGGCTTTGGGTGTATTCATGATCCGGATGAAGGATGATCCGGGCTGCCGGGCCGGTTTCAATGATACGGCCGCCTTCCATCACCCCGATGCGGTCCGCCACCTTTCGTGCCAGTCCGATATTATGGGTCACCAGCAGCAGAGTCAACCCTTTTTCGATCTGAAGGTTCAACAGCATCTTGAGCACCTTGGCCTGAACACTGGGATCTAAAGCACTGGTGGGCTCGTCAGCGACCAGCAGGTCCGGTTCATGCACCAGAGCCCTGGCCAGACAGACCCGCTGGATGGCACCCATGTTCAGTTCATGGGGATAGCGCTTCAGAAATTCCGGGGCGCTGGACAGGCGAACGTCGGACAGGGCCGCACACACCCGGTTTTTGAGTTCTGTCTGGTCTGTCACGGTATTATGAATCCGCAGTGGTTCCGCCACAATCTCGAACACGGTAAGCCGATGACTGACCGATTCCGCCGGATTCTGATAGATGATTCCGATGCGGGAAGCCAGGGATGCAGGATCTTTTTTCATCCACCGGTCCATGTCCCGGCCCTGAAAGATGCGGACCCCGTGATCCGGAGAGAAAGCACCGGCCGTGATCATGGCCAGGGTGGTCTTGCCGGACCCGGTTTGCCCCACCAGGCAAAACACCTCCCCGGCCATGAGTGTCAGGTCCGTGGGATGCAGGGCCGTAACCGGGCCGTAGGATTTGGCCACCTGCGTGAACTCCAGAATTTTAGCGATACCGCCCCGGATGCATCTCACCCGGTGATCGCCGTCCGGTGTGATCTCCATGTCCACCGTTCCGATGGCACAGGCCGGGACGGCCTGGGTACACCGGGGCTTGAACAGGCACCCTTCGGGCGGAGCGTGTCCCCCCTGATGATAGGCATCCGGCGCCGCCACATGGGTGTGCACATGGGACCTGCCGTTGTCGGCGGCATGGGCATGCACCATCCGGTAAAACGCATCCCCCCGGATCCCGCCCAGATCCCGCACCGCGTCCATGGTGGGAAAGGCCCGGGCCAGAGCCAGGGTGTAGGGATGCGCCGGCCGTTCCAGCAGGTGCCGGCCCGGCAGGTACTCCATGACCTGGCCCAGGTAGAGCACGGCGATCTCATCGGCCAGGGCCCCGGCCAGATCCAGGTCATGGGTGATGAGCAGCACGCCCTTGTTACGGGCCTTACAGTCCTGGATCACCCCGGCCACAAAGGATTTGGTCACCGCATCCAGGGCCGCGGTGGGTTCGTCCAAAATCAATACCGGCGGATCCAGGATCAGACTCATGGCTAAAAGCCCCCGCTGCACCTGTCCCCCGCTCAGCTCGTGGGGATACCGGTCGGCCAGTTCCGGTGCCAGCCCCATGTCCTTCATCCGGGTTTGGGCCAGAGCCAGGGCTTTTTTTTTCGGGGTCCCGCGCTGGATCAGGGGTTCGGCCACCTGATCCACAAGCCGGTGCACGGGGTTGAAACTGGCGGCCCCGTTCTGGAACACCATGGCAACGCTCTCCCAGCGGATGGCGTTCATCTGTGCCTCATTCAGAGCCAGCAGATCGGTCTCCCCCATAAGAATCTCGCCTTGCGCCCTTGCATTGTCCGGCAGAAGGCCCATCAGGGCTTTGCCCAGCGTGGTCTTGCCGGACCCGGATTCTCCCACCAGCGCGGTGATGCGGCCCGGGGCCAGGGTCAAGGCCACCCGGTCAAGGGCCAGCAGGGAATGGTCATCTTCCGTATATTGAATGCTCAGTTTGTTTATGGTGATCCGCACAGTAATAACATACCTTCATGATTCAGGTTAATATACGGTTTTCAGCCGGGGATCCAACACCCTTTCGAAGCTGACCGTAACAAAGGTGGTGCCCATGATCAGCATCGACAAAAGCAATATGGGCGGGGTCAGCCAGCTGAGCCAGATGTCCATATAATAATATTTCAGTCCATAATGAATCATCAGGCCCAGCGATTTCTGGGCAGGGTCGAACAGCCCCAGGAACGCCATGGAAGCTTCCATGAACACGGCCATGCGCAGTTTGGCGGCAAAATTGATCAGATACATGGGAAACAGTTCCGGCATCAGGTGCCGAAAAATGATGTACCGGGAAGATCCGCCCATGTGCCTTGCCGCCTGGATGTGCAGACTGCTTTTAAAGGTCAGGGTCTGGGCCCGGATTCCTCTGGCCGTGGTGGGCCAGGTGAGCGCCGCCAGGGTCAGGGCCAGGACCCAGGGCGGGGGGCGAAAAAACGCGGCCACCAGAATCAGAACCATGATGGCCGGAATTGCCAGGACAATATCAGCCAGGCGCATCAGAATCTGATCCGTCCATCCGCCTGTCCATGCCGCAAAAAGCCCGGCCACCGATCCCAGCACCAGGCCGGCGGCCGCTGCTGCCACCCCGAAGATCACGGTATTTCTCAGTCCGTATACCAGTTCCGCCAGAATATCCATGCCCCCGTCGTTGACCCCCAGCCAGTGCTGACAAGAAGGTGGATCCAGGGGAACAAAGGAGATATCATGCGGATCCCAGGGCACCAGGACCGGACCGGCAAGGGCCAGGCACGCCAGCAGCCCCAGGAGACCGGCGCCGATGATCAACCAGGGATCGGTCAATATCCGCTGCCGGGCGTCAAGATGCATGGGCCACCCGGGGGTCCAGAAGGGTATAGACAACTTCCAGGGCCAGGTTCACCCCCAGCACCATGAAGGATGCGGCCAGGACGATGCCCTGGAGCAAGGGCAGGTCCCGCATGGCAATGGCGTTGAACAGCAGTGAGCCCAAGCCGGGATAGGAGAAAATGGTTTCCACCACCAGGGCGCCGGTGATCATGAACGCGAACCGAAGACCGAACCGGGTCACCAGCGGCAGCAGGGCATTGCGGGCTGCATGGGCATACCGCACCCGTATCGGGGGCAGGCCCTTGGCCCGGGCGGTCAGAACGAACGGGCTTTTCATCACCATGACCATGCCGGCCCGGGCCAGCAAAAAATTGCCGGGAAAATAGGCCAGCACCAGGGTGGTCAGCGGCAGGGCCAGGTGATGCAGCAGGTCCGCCGCCTGCTGCATCACCGTGTGCTGTGCATACGCGGTCTGTGCCCCGGCCGCCGGAAACCAGCCCAGGTGCAGGGCGAACACCAGAAGCAGCAATGCCCCGGAACACAGTTCCGGAATTCCCTCCAGCACGGTCATGATACCCACCCCCGCTTTTTCCGTGGGGGTCCCCCGGCGCCAGGCCGCTTCCACACCCAGGACAAACCCCAGCAGCGAAGACAGCAGATGGGCCGTGCCCATGAGCAGCAGGGTCCAGGGAAGGGCGTCAAAAAACAGGGACGACACCGGGGACAGAAACGCGTACGAATACCCCCAGTCCATACTAAACAGCCTTCCCAGGAACGCCGTGAAACCGGAGTCCTGCTGGTATTTGGCCCGCAGGTCCGCCTCTTGCCGGGCGTCAAGGGTGACATCGGACGACCCGTACATGGCCGTGACAAAATCACCCGGCAGCATCCGGGGCAGGCTGTAACTCAGAAATGCCAGAATCAGCGCTGCAGCCAGGTAGGCCAGCACCGGGATCAGCCATCTATGTCGGGCAGGCAGATGCATGATATATCTGTGTCAAAATGTCGCGGTTCCGGATCAATTACCTGACCAGCGCCAGTTTGTTCTGGGGGATGGGCACCCCTTTGCTGATACCGCCCCGGGTGTAAAACCAGTCAATGCCGGCACCCGGATTGTAGGCGGCCAGGGTTACCGGATAATACAAAGAGATGGCCGGCAGCTCCCTGGCATAGACCGCCTGAATCTTATATACCAGCTGTTTTCGCTTCTCCGGATCCATTTCCGCCATCTGAGCGTCCATCACCGCGTTGAGTTCTTCACACCCGTCATACCGGGCGCTGTTCACCGATCCGGCTCCGTATACCGAAGAGATCATTTCATTGAGCACCTTGGGATCGCCTGCAATGCCGCCATGGCCGGACACGGCCAGGTCGAAATCCCAGTTTTTCACCCGAACGTCCGTGGTGGTCTGCTCCTGATTCACCAGCGTGACCTGTATGCCGATATGGCTGAGCTGCCGGGCGATGATCTCACCATCCCGATCGGCCACACTTTCTCCGGCGACAGTGAGGTTGGAGGCGATCAGCTCCATTTTCAGGAGCTGTCCGTCCTTGTGAAAAAACTGATCCGACCCCAAAGCCCACCCCAGAGAGGCGATGATCTCTCTGGCCTTTTCCGGATCGTGGGGATAGTCCGGGGTGTCGGGATTGTACATATCATGGTCGATGCTCAGCAACCCGAACGAGGCCGGGGTACCGAATCCCCGGTGGGATTTTTCGATGATCTCCTGTCGGTCGATGGCGTATGCCAAAGCCTGCCGGAAAGCACTGTCATTGAACGGTGCTTTTGTATGATTGATCATCAGTTTTTTGTTCCAGCCCCGTTCGTCTTCAATGACGGTCAACCCCTTTTTTTTCAGCGGGGCCGCCATATCCGGCTGAATGGCGGCCAGGTCCACCTGGCCCGTGGCAAGGGACATCAGGGCCTTGGAGGTACGCACATAGATCAGGCGCTGTTTTTTCGGAGCTCCCTGATAATACTTGTCAAACGCTTCAAACAGATAGGTGCCCTGGGTCTTGTCGAAATCCCTGAACACAAAGGGTCCGCTGCCGATCATGCATGCCGGTTCAATGCAGGCTTTCGGATCAGAAATATCCTGCCAGACATGCTTGGGAATCACCGGCATGGTACCGCCGATATCCGACATAAACGGGGCATACGGTCTGGACAGATAAACGGTCACGGTGAAGTCATCCACCACTTCGGCCCGGTCCAGGGCATCGATGGAGATCCACTGGTAGGGATGTTCTTGAAAATAGGCAATGGTGAACGCCACGTCATGGGCGGTCAAGGGTTTTCCATCATGCCACCGGGCGGCCGGATCCAGGTGAAAGGTGAACGAAAGGTTTTCAGGATCATAAGACCATTTTTCAGCCAGGGCAGGCACATAGCCGTTTTCATCCTTCCACACCAGGGTATCGAACACCCAGGACATACGCACATAGCCGGGCCCCCGGGGGTAATGCCGGAACGGGGTGGGATACCCCCAGTCCCCTTTGCCGTCGGCAATGCGGATCTCGCTGTCATTGGCCCACACTTTTCCGGATTCTGGAAAAAACAGCACCAAGGTGGCCGCCATCAGCACAAGACCGGTGCACACGCCCATGGCCGCCAGGCATCTTTGAGCGATTCCGGGTTCCGGGGACCGTTGCCGGAATCCTCTATACAATTGTTTTATCTGGTCAAAGGCAGACATGTCATACTCCTTAATCCAAAAAAAAACCATGAAAACAACATCCCGGTTCCGGGACATGCCTTCATGGCAGCGGGTTTCACATGTATTTCAAATTTTTTTTGTTTTTCCTGCTTCAGGCTTCCTGCCTGCATTGTTGACACCATTGATACCAGATACGACAAAAAAAGAACAGCCTTTTTTGTACACCCGGCATTCAGAAAAAAGATGCTCTGTATGATTTATCTGCATGAATTGCCCCGGTATCTGAATCTTACGGTTAATTCCATTTGCCCAGGCCATTGAATTGAGATATGTTGCAGACAATCAAAAATGAACCCACAAGGAACTGAAAATGGAAAGCGCCGATGCCCGGTACCGGGCATACCTGAACATTCTCAATGAGGAACTGGTCCCTGCCATGGGATGCACCGAACCCATTGCCGTGGCCTATGCCGCAGCCCGGGCCGCGACTGTGCTGGGCGGTCTGCCGGACCGGGTCACGATCGAGGCCAGTGACAACATCGTGAAAAACGTCAAAAGTGTGGTGGTGCCCAACACCGGCGGGTTGAAAGGCATTGCCGCGGCTGCGGCCGCCGGGATTGCGGCCGGGAATCCCGACAAACAGCTGGAGGCAATCTCGAACGTGGATGCAGCCGGGCAGGAGCGGATCCGGCAGTTTCTGGGCACCTGTGACATCCAGGTTCGCCCGCTGGCCACCGGCATCCTGTTCGACCTGAAAGTCACGGTGTACAAAGGGTCATCCAGAGCCATGGTTCAGATTTCCCATTTTCACACCAATATCGTTCTGATCGAAAAAAACGGTGACACGGTTTACAGAAACCAGGAATGTGACGAGATCAACACCACGGTACTCACGGACCGGACCCTGCTCAACGTCAAGGATATTGTTGATTTTGCCGCTTCAGTGGCCCTTTCCGACGTGGCGGACCTGCTGCAGAAAATGGTGAATTACAACATGGCCATTGCCGAACAGGGACTGACAGGAAACTGGGGGGCCAACATCGGCACGGTGCTGCTGGATGAGTGGGGAGATGATGTCAAGATCCGGGCCAAAGCCATGGCCGCCGCCGGGTCCGACGCCCGGATGAGCGGATGTGAACTGCCGGTGGTGATCGTGTCCGGATCGGGCAACCAAGGCATCACCGCATCCGTGCCGGTGGTGGTGTATGCCAGGCACCTTAAGGTGGACAAAGACACCTTGTTTCGGGCCCTGCTGATCTCCTGCCTGGTGACCATTCACCAGAAAACCGGAATCGGTCGTCTGTCCGCTTATTGCGGTGCGGTGAGCGCCGGTGTGGGGGCCGGGGCCGGCATCACCTGGCTTCACGGCGGCCGGTATCGGGAGATCGCCCACACCATTGTCAATGCCCTGGCCATGGTCTCTGGCATCATCTGCGACGGGGCCAAACCCTCGTGCGCCGCCAAGATCACCATGTCCGTAGATGCCGGCCTGCTGGGATTTTTCATGTTCCGAAAGGGAAACCAGTTTTACGGCGGAGATGGCATCGTGAAAAAAGGGGTGGAAAACACCATTGCCAACATCGGCCGTCTGGGACGGGACGGCATGCGGGAAACCGACAAAGAAATTATCCGTATGATGCTGGGGCAGTAGACCGCCCAGGGCCGTTATTCGATATTGGTCACCCCCACCTCTTCAAAGGTCTTGATATCCGCTAAAATCCGTGTGGCCAGGTCCAGCAGTTCCATGCACACGGCGGCACCCGTGCCTTCCCCCAGCCGGAATTTCAGGTCGATGAGCGGTTCCAGGCCCAGGCGGTGATGCATGTATGCGTGGCCGATCTCCACGGATTTGTGGCTCACGAACAGATAATTTCTGGCGGCCGGTGCCAGTTCACAGGCGATCAACGCCCCGGCTGTGGAGATCAGCCCGTCGCAGATGACCGGAATGCCCCCGGCCGCCGCCCCCAGAACCAGGCCGGCCAAAGCCCCGATCTCCAACCCTCCCACTTTGGACAGGATGTCCAGGGGATCTTTGGGGTCAGGCTGGTGCAGGGCCAGTCCTTTTTCGATCACGGCGATCTTGTTGGCCAGGGCCGCATCATCGATCCCCGTGCCCCTGCCCGTGAGCTTTGCCACGGGCAGGCCGGAGAACGCGGCAATGACGGCGGTAGACGGGGTGGTGTTGCCGATGCCCATGTCCCCGGTGCCCAGAAGATCCACAGGGGTTTCCGCCTCCAGCTCTGCGACGATCTCGATGCCGGCTTCAATGGAACGGATTGCTTCTTCCCTTGTCATGGCCGGTTCTCTGGTAAAATTGGCCGTGCCGTACCGCACTTTTTTATGAAAAATCGGCAGGATCGGGTCGAAATCGTAGTTAACCCCGATATCGGCGGCCTTGACTTTTGCCCCGGCATGCTTGCCGATCACATTCACGGATGCCCCGCCCCCGGCAAAATTGAGCACCATCTGAGGCGTGACTTCGGCCGGAAAAAGGCTGACACCCTCTTCCACCACGCCATGGTCCCCGGCGCAAGTAACAATTCGCTTGTTGGTCAGCCGGACGTCAAGGGTCCCTTTGATGGCAGCCAGCCGGGCAGCGATATCTTCCATGACGCCCAGACTCCCCGGAGGTTTGGCCTGGTTGCGCAGCCGGTCTTGGGCGGCTGCCAGGGCTGCCGGGTCAAGTTCTTTTCTGATTTCGGAAATGGTGGTTTCAAATAATGGCATGACGTACTCCTTTTCAATAGTCCTCGCTATGATTTGCCTGTAAAACAAAAAGGGTTTCACAGGACATATAATTCCTGCAAAACCCTTTTCCATCGGGTTTTACACACCTGGTATTCCGGCACGTCTTCTGACTTTCGGCATTGAACCTGTTTTTTTCTGCCTTCCCGCTTCCGGCAGTGGCGTATTGAAAAAAACAGATATTTCCGATTACAGCGGCGGGACCGTCACGGTTTTTCACCGTGTTCCGTTTGCCGGATACACACACATTATGTTCCCGGTTTATACTGATTTCATAAAACCCCGTCAAGTGGATTTTCAATGCTGACAACAGCCTGCACAAACGGGATGACCGCGCCCAGGCAAATCTCGAGCTCGATCAACCTTCACGTTTCATATCCTCACATGATTTGTTGTGCAATCATGTCAAAACTGATCCAATGCCAGACGTTTATTTTCAGTCTTTTTGTTTCTCTTCCGGAATGGGATGCCCAGTTTTCTCATTCGATAACGCAAGGTATCAGGGTTGACGCCAAGGACCTCACCTGCACCACCTGGACCGTGAATTTTACCCTCGGTTAGTTCGAGTACACGTTGGATATGGCGTTTGATCAGTGGATCAAGTTCCAATATTTCGTCTTTCTCGATATCAGTATCGGCCGTTGTCCTGACCGGATCTTCAGCGGAGATGCCCAGGTCGTCGAATCGAAGCGGGCTACCCCGGTGGAGTATCATGGCGCGTTCGATGACATTTTCGAGCTCCCGCACATTGCCCGGCCAGTCGTAGGCCATCAAGGCATCAATCGATCCGGCGGCAAGATCAGGCGTATCTCTTAATTTCAGCTCTTTTGCCTTCCGATCAATTAAATGCCGGACCAATGCGGGGATGTCACCGCTTCGATGACGTAACGGCGGGATTGATATCGGAAACACGTTCAGCCGAAACCACAAGTCCTCCCGAAACAGCCCTTCCTGTACCATCTCCTCCAGGTTTCGATTGGTGGCGGCGATGATGCGAATATCCAGGGAGATTGTCTTTACGCCTCCCACCCGTTCGATCTCCCGGTTCTGGAGGACGCGCAGAAGCCTCACCTGGGCGGCAGGCGGCAATTCACCGATCTCGTCCAGAAATATGGTTCCCTTGTTCGCCCGCTCGAAACGGCCCCGTTTTTGGGACACAGCGCCAGTGAAGGCGCCTTTTTCATGGCCGAAAAGCTCGCTGTCGATGAGCGAGTCTGGAATCGCGCCGCAATTGACGCTGACAAAAGGGAAATCGCT
This sequence comes from Desulfotignum sp., assembly GCA_040883135.1. Classification (GTDB taxonomy): domain Bacteria; phylum Desulfobacterota; class Desulfobacteria; order Desulfobacterales; family Desulfobacteraceae; genus Desulfotignum. The sequence continues at coordinate 18,686 of JBFLKI010000188.1, forward strand.
GCGGGCCGAAGCGTAATGGATGGCGTTTGCAATCACATCCTTTCCGGTACCTGTCTCACCTAATATCAAGACTTGACTGTCCAGCATTGCGACCTGCTGTACCTGATACATGACTGGTTTGAGTCCGGAATTGGCCCCGACGATCTCATCTCCCGACTTTCGGCGAAGCTCGCCCTGCAAAAACCGGTTGTCGTCTGCCAGCAAGTCCTTCAATTTCAAGACCTCGCGGTGCTTCAGGGCGTTGGACATGGCCACGAAAAACGGTTCTTTGAGGGTAGCAAACAGCTTCGCGTGATATGCGTTGAAACGATCGCTCCCGGCAGCGATCAGAAGGACAGCCCCGACGAACTGCCCACTGATAGCAAGTGAAATGCCGAGAATCGAGGAGGGGGGATAATCAAGAGCCTTGAGAAGATCCCGGGCGATCGGATTTTCATCGGATTGGTTGATCATGAAAAAGGGGTCCGGATTCTCCCTGACTTGCCGTACATTCGCTTCCGCCCTCGCCTTGGCTTCCGTTGAAAGGGGAACCAGGACGTTCAAACGCTCGCCTTTTTCCCTGTCGGCCCGGGCGACGTACCGCATGGCACCGATATCCTCCTCATAGCTCTCGAGATAGATCTTATCGGCAGGCATGTGGCGGGGAAGGTACGACATGCATGCGAAAAGCCCCTCTTCGATATGGAGTTTGCCGCATAACCGCAGGGTGATGTTTCGGAAGAATTCGTTTTCGTCGATCATTTTGATTCTCTTAGGGTGAACATCCATTTGGCCAAGTTGTGGTATTCAACAAAGTTATCCGATTTTGTTGAATACCACAAGAATAATTTTAAAATACCACAAAACAATTTATTTCAAAATCAGACAACTATTTGAAATAAAAGAATTAATTGTCTTGGCCCGATCATTGCTAAAGTGATCTATCAAATGAGTGTATAAACAATTTCCCCAAGGGGTAAATAAGGGAGGGAACGATCATGAATGACAATTTTTTTTTACAAATTTTGATGCGGGAGCGAGAGCGTGATATCCTGGAAGAAGTTAGAAGGTGTGACTATCAAACGCATAGACGCCGAAGGGACTCTGGCTCATCAAAGGAGATCGACGGTTGGCTTCTTTCAGCCTTGAAAAGGATGAAAGTGATTGCCAGGCTTAGACAGAATCAGCAACAGGCAGCCAATAGAATGGCGGAAATCTCTGACCCACCCCATGCTATCTTTAGATCGTAAGGTCATTGACAGTGACATGGGTTAAAGTTGGAATTAGTATCATGACGTTTAAAACCAAATGGATTGACTTTTTGTATCGAGTGGCAACCGGGAGTAGAAGCGTCCGTAACGTTTTCACACCAATCGGGGCTATCTTTTTCGGCCTTGTGGTGTTTATGTTCATCTTGGCGGCACGACATGTCGATCAATGGATGGGTGTGACAGACGTGTTGCCGGGTCGCCTTTCCATCCTGCTGTCGCTGCCGTTGTTTTCCATCGCCCTTTTCATGATCGGCTGGTCGGTCCATCAATTTTTAAAGGCGAAAGGAACTCCGGTTCCTATTAATCCACCGTCCCGGCTGGTCAACTCAGGACCCTACGCTTACAGCAGGAACCCAATGCTCTCCGGAGTGTTCGCCTTGTTATTCGGTATCGGCGTTTTGCTGGAATCGGTTTCTTTGCTGTTCATTTTTACACCGCTCTTCATCCTGATCACTGTTTGGGAGTTGAAGGCCATCGAAGAACCGGAGCTGCTGAAACGTCTTGGCCGAGAATATGCCGAGTATCACGAAATAACGCCGATGTTTTTTCCGAAGATACGTAAACGAAAAGAGTGAAGGTCTTGAACCCAATGATTTCCATTTTATGCGGCAAGTCCGTTGCTTGAATACCGGGGTCAATTGTCTCGGTTACGGCGAGGTCATACTAATGGTGCAAGTGATGCCGCGAGGTGGTTAGTGTGCTGAGTGGGAGATATTCAGCCTGGACAAATATGCCCACCCCTCTTAAAATAAACTTTTCAGAGCAAATTGACCTGATAATCATTCTTTAGATGCCGATTGTAACAACTATGAGCAATTATAAAATATACATGAAAAAAGAACCTGAAAAATGACCTTAGAACTGGAATTTTGGCTTAAAAATGATACGTGAAGAGAAATTGAATGACACCTTTGGTTGTGGCTTCAATAAGCATAAATATGCCGGTGATGCGAAGCGCTGTAAAGAACTCGGTCTAGACTTCAAAATCCATTGCATGGGCCCTGAACGCATCAAGCGCTATCTAAAAAAGAAATACAACTTCGAGATAAACATCGCAGGAAAGGACCGTTTTGAAATTACCCGAGAAGCCCAAGCCATCATCTACGGCTAAGAAGGAGGCGACAAGAAGACTATATGGGAAACATTCAGATATCTTTGATGCAGAAAAGCGATATCCAGGAATCTGTAAAGGTTCTTAGCATAGCCATGGTTGATGCTGAACTACATGTAGCTGTTTTTCAGGGAGAAAGCGAAAATGAACGCCAGAAAATTGAAAGAATGTTTTTTGAACTCTTCACCCATTTACCCGGCATTGTCTTTCTGGCAAAGGAAAAACATCAAATTATCGGTGTGATGAGGATGAAGTCGTGCGAGGGATATAAACCTGTTGATAAACCAAAAGATCCAGAAGATGAAAATAATATCGACTGGCGTAAATCCGTCTGGCATGCAGAATGGGCGCGTCACGAGCCGCTAAATCAACATTGGCACCTTGGCCCTGTTGGTGTGCTGCCGTCTTATCAAGGACTTGGTATTGGAACCATGCTTATGGAGCGTTTCTGTAAGGAAGTGGACGCTTGTATGGCGGATTCATACTTAGAAACAGATGCAGATAAAAATGTACACTTTTATAAGAAATTCGGGTTCAAAGTTGTTAATGAGTCCGAAATCTTCAATGTTAAAAATCGATACATGTTAAGATGCCCGAAGACATGATACGATAATACCACAACCATTAATTGAACGGATGTTTCAACGCCGAGGGAAATCATTCATCTTGCGCGACAGGGCTTATTGGCGAAGGGCATCAAGCAGCTCCAGCGAAGGCTTGCCGTCCGCCGGCATACCGACCTCGCCCTGAAAGATCCTGATTGCCGCCCGGCTCTCTTCACCAATGAGGCCGTCAATCTCTCCGGAATAATATCCTTTTTTCTTGAGCAGCTCCTGAAGGAGGAACTTTTCCTCCCCGCTCAAGGATCCCGGCGGGCGGGGCCAGGGCTGCACCAGTCCCTTGCTGCCGGCCAGCCGGTCGGCGAGTATACCTACCGCCAGGGCGTAGGCATCGGCATTATTGTACCGCTTGAGGACAAAAAAATTCTTCAACACCAGAAATGCCGGCCCTTCCTTACCTGCCGGAAGTTTCAGCACCGCCCGATCGTCCGGGCGGGGGAAGGTTCTTCCCCTGGTTCGGACAAAACCCGCCTTCTGCCAGTCGCCGATGGTTCTGGTTTCGTCCAGCCAACGCTCCCCACCGGCCGGGAGGATCACCTCGTAACCCCAGGTTTTGCCGCTCTGCCAGCCATTGCTGTGAAGAAGATTGGCGGCAGTGGCCAGGGCATCTGGCACCGAGTTCCAGATATCGCGGCGGCCGTTGCCGTCCATGTCTACCGCATAGGCCAGGTAACTGGTAGGAATGAATTGGGTGTGGCCCATGGCGCCTGCCCAGGAACCGGTCAAGTGCTGACGTTCGACATCGCCGGCCTGAAGAATCTGCAACACGGCAACAAGTTGTTTTTCAGCAAAATTTTTCCGTTTTGGATCGGCATAGGCCAGCGTAGCCAGTGCCTGTGGGACGTAATGCAGCCGCTCGGGTTTATCGAAAATTGTTCCGTAGGCTGACTCCATCGACCAAATGGCGAGCAAAATCTTGGCCTCAACCCCGAAACGATTCTCTATCGCCGCAAGAGTCTGGGCGTAATGAAGCTCCATCTGCAGGCCCCGCTCGACACTTGACGGGGTGATCCGGGAATCGAGGTATTCCCAGATTTCTACAGTAAATTCAGGCTGAAAGCGGGCCTTCTTCAGCACCCTGGCATCTGGTTGATCGATGCCCTCAAAGGCAGTTTCCCAGGTGGCCCGGCTGATCCCTTCATTGGCCACTTGAGAATAAAAGCTCTCCAGCCACTGACGAAAATCTTCCCCCGAGGCGGACCCCGGCAGGACCAGGAACAGGATTCCCACTATGGTGAGCAAACATTTTTTCATATTCCTCCTTGTTTGCCTCGAACCGTGCACCTTCTGCCGCAAGATCATTGGCTGGGAAATTTGTTACGCAATCCGTAAACGAAATTATTTCTGAGGTAAGGAATGCGTAAGTTCGGATGGTATAAAAAGGTTTCTATCATGAACAAGCCAGGGTCATGGCAGGATTGCACGGGATGTCCCTGCCGGAATCGGTGTCCGGCAGGGTGCAAAAGGATGGGGGATACGCTATTTTGTTCCTGCATCATAGGTGCAGGTGGTGAAATCAATTTCTGCGCCGCATTTGTCACATTTATGGGGTTTGTCAAATTCATCCGAGAAAATTTCCTTGGATGCATCACATGCAGGGCATTTACAGGTAAAGGATTTCAGATTCTTGAAATTTTCAAATCCAGGGCAATGTTTGGGTGTGCTCATGATGGTCTCCTTGTTTTTTAGGTTTATCGGTTTTTTGTCTCCGGGTATTCATTACCATTGTCAAGGTCTTGTGTAAACGCAATTGAAAAAACTATCTTAAATTTACGACAGTCCGGCCCTTGCGCCGGCCGTTGAGCATGTCGTCAATAGCCGGTGTCAGCTGATCCAGGGTAATTCGGGTGGCCATTTCCGGCAATTTTTGCGGTTTCCAGTCGTGTGCCAGTTTTTTCCACAACATCTGTCTGGGCTCTATGGGATAATGCTGGGAATCGATGCCGTGCAGCGACACCCCTCTGAGGATAAAGGGAAACACCGTAAGCGGCAGATCCGGGGAGGCCACCAGTCCGCAGCAGGTCACTTTTCCCCATGCCTGCGTGGACTTCACGGCCGCGGCCAGAATCTCCCCACCCACAGTATCCACCACAGCGGCCCATTTTGCCGGAAGAATGGGGGGCTTTGTGTTTTCCAAAAAGGCCTGACGGGAAATGATCTCCGATGCCCCCAGGGTTTTGAGAAATTCGGTTTCCTGTTTGCCGGACACTGCGGTAACTGCATATCCGAGTTTGGCCAGAATGGCCACGGCCAGGGATCCCACCCCGCCGGTGGCACCCGTGACCAGGACCGGGCCGGCATCCAC
>JBFLKI010000189.1:0-10638 GCA_040883135.1 Desulfotignum sp.
ACCGACAGATGATGGTGAAGGGCGGACAGGGCCATGTGGTACCCCCAGTGCCCGAACCCGGTGATCTGGCCCAGGACAATATCCGACAAAAGAGAGGCGTGCCGGAAAGATTCCCGTTTGTAGATATTGGACAGGTGCACCTCCACCACCGGGCAGGTCAGTATGGCCAGGGCATCTCTCAGAACCACGCTGGTGTGGGTGAGCCCCCCGGGGTTGATGATCACGCCCCCGGGGGATATTTCGTAAATCCGGTGAATTTCATCCACCAGGACCCCTTCGTGATTCGACTGGAAAAAATGCAGGGACAAACCCAGGGGTTCGGCAGCCCTTGCCAGTTCCCGGTTGATCTGGTCCAGGGTATGGGAGCCGTAAATGTTCGGCTCCCGCTTTCCCAGCAGGTTCAGGTTGGGACCGTTGAGAACAAAAATATCAGGCACTGGCTGCCGCCTTGAACCCCAGATCAAACGCCTTGAGGTTCACATCCTGGAACGCGGGTTTGACCCGCCGTTTGATCGCTTCTTCCACCACTTCCCGGTCAAATCCCAGGGCACCGGTCTGAATCAGGGCGCCCAAGAGCACGATATTCACACTCATGGGGCTGCCCGCTTCCCTGGCCAGGGTCATGGCATCGATGGCCACCAGCCCGGCCGTTTTGGCTTTGATCAGCCGTTTGATCTCTTCCACGTCCGGGTAGGTACCCAGCCCCACGGACACGGTAAACGGCGGCACCGGCGCGGTATTGGTGATCACCTGGGTGTTTTTGCTGCACCGTTTGATGGCCCGCAGTGTCTCCGCCGGCTCAAACCCTAAAAGAATATCGGCTTCCCCGTCCGAGATGATGGAGCTTTCAGCGTCTCCGAAGACAATGGCGGATTCCACCACCCCTCCCCGCTGGGCCATGCCGTGAATTTCACTCATACGCACCGGTACCCCGGCAATCAACGCGGCCTCACCGAGCACCTTGGATGCCAGCAGGTTGCCCTGTCCACCGACGGCGACAATGATCAGTCTGGTTGTTTCCATATATTCAAATCCTTGTGTTTGGGGTTATTGCTTCAGGGGCCGGATGGCGTTTTCCGGACAGATCTGGGCGCAGACGGCACAGCCCACACAGGTGTTGGCATCGATGGCCACCCGGTTGTTGCCGTCCAGATAAAACGACGGACAGGCAATGGTGGTGATGCAGTCCCGGTGGTCCGCACATTTGTCGGTCACCACAAACGGCCTGATTGATTTCAGTTTCAGGCTTTTGGCATACAGGGCGCAGGGCTCCTGGGAGATGATCACGGACACGCCTTTGAATGCCAGCGCCTCCTTGATGGTATCAATGCTTTTTTTCACCTTGAAGGGCTTGATAATGGAGACATGTTCCACCCCCAGGGCACGGACCAGTTTCTCGATATTGACACGGCCGTAACCGGACAGGCCGAACCGTTCCATGTCCACCCCCGGATGGGGCTGATGGCCGGTCATGGCCGTGATATCATTCTCCAGAATGACCAGGGTGAAATTGTGATCGTTGAACACGGCATTGACCAGGCCGGTGATCCCGGAATGAAAAAACGTTGAATCCCCGATAAAGGAGACCACTTTCTGATCCGTGGCTTTTCCGAACCCGCAGGCTGTACTCACGGACGATCCCATGCAGATGACAAAATCACCCGTGCTCAAGGGCGGCAGAAATCCCAGGGTATAGCAGCCGATGTCCGTAGGACAGATCACATCCATGTCTTTGGCCGCCTGCTTGACCTCATAGAACGTGGCCCGGTGGGAACATCCGGAGCACAGATTGGGGGGCCGCATGGGGATCTCCGGTATATCAGAGGTGTCCACGGCGGTTTTGGGGGTATACGCGACATTGAAGAATGCGGCCATATTTTTCCGGACCATGGCTGGATCGAATTCAAACAGCCGGGAGAACAGGTCATCGGATTTGCCTTTGATGGGAATGGTGATACCCCGTTCCTGGGCAATGGCCTTGACCGCCTCTTCCATGAACGGTTCGCCTTCTTCCACCACCAGCACTTTTTCACATCCGGCCAGAAAATCGGCGATCATTTTTTCGGGTAGAGGATTGGAAAATCCCAGGCGCAGAATTTTTGCCCGGCCGCTCAGCCCCAGATCTTTGACGGCATCGGCGGCATAGTAAAAACTCACCCCGTTGGTGATAATACCTAAAGGACCTTGTCCCTCGACAAAGTTATACGGGGAGGTGTCTGACAACCGGGCCGCGTTCTTCATTTTTTCCAGTACCTTGACATGCAGGCCCCGGGACACGGCAGGCACGGTGACACACCGGTAGGGATCCCGGACGAACCGGCCCTTCGTGTTTCTGGCGTTTATCTCGCCAAAGGTGACAAATGCGTTGGAATGATTGATCCGGGTAGTGGTGCGCATGAGCACCGGCTGTTTCAGGGACTCGGACAGCTCGAAAGCGTCCTTGATCATCTCCTTTGCCTCGGCCACGGAAGACGGCTCCATCATGGGCAGATTCCCGAATTTGGCGTAGTAGCGGTTATCCTGTTCATTCTGGCTGGAGAACATGGCCGGATCATCCGCGCTGAGAATCACCATGCCGCCGGTCACCCCCACATATGCCAGGGTCATGAGCGGATCCGCCGCCACATTGAGTCCGACATGCTTCATCATGCAGAACGTGCGAAGTCCTGAATTGGCCGCTGCCGCCGCCACTTCCAGCGCCACCTTTTCATTGGTGCTGTACTCGAAGTAGAGATCGGATTCCTGGGACATCTGAAACAGGTTCAAAGAGATTTCAGACGAAGGGGTTCCCGGATAGGTCGTGGCAAAAGCCACTCCGGCTTCCACAGCCCCCCTTGCAATGGCTTCGTTTCCCAGGAGCATAATCTTCTCTCCCGGGCGGTCCTGTAACAATTTGTGCATGGGTCCTCCTTGATTTAAGCGTGAATGTTACGCATACAACTTTTCGGCAATGTCAAGGGAAGCGGCATATCCCTTGAACCCGTCAATATCCTCGCACGACTGAATCGTCCCTGATGCAAAAAATCCCTCCACCATGCTTTTCTCCCCGTGCCGGATCAGTGCCATGAACAGCACGGGCACCAGGCTGATATTGTTTTTTCCTTTCTCACTGGCAAACGCAGGCGGCTGCGGGGACTGATAAACGGCAAACAGCGGATGGGATATCGGCATGAGCTGAACAATTTCAGGTTCATGCGCATGAGTATGATCGTGGCAATGATTACACATAGTTAACACCTTTCATCGGATCTCGGGATACAGATCATGAAACAATAATGGACAAACCCCACATCCCAAAATCCCAGATTATACTATTTAGCTTGAATATAGCTGTCACGTGGCTATCATGCAACAGTTATTTATAATTAATCGCGATGGTTTGCAAGAAAAACTCTTGCGCCTGTGAAGTTTTTCTCCAACGACCTGAATGATCTTCATCATCCATCCAGGAACCGGCAAAGGTCCTCCCGGGTGAAGTGATAAACGGAATTACAGTGATGACATCGGATCTCAAGAGGGAAAGGGCCGTTTTCCAATATATCCGCCCGGACATTGGAAGACAGGTTTTTCAGATGCCTTTGCATCCGTTCCCGGGAACACCGGCAGAAAAACGCCACCCGGAACTGACCCAGCAGACGGGGAGATAAGGGGGAAAACGCATCCATGATCATATTTTCTGCTGATTTCCCCCGGGCAAAAACCTGACCCGGGGGCTCGATCTGTCCTAGTATGTTCTCCGCAACCGCCACCGATTCTGAATCCGCTCCGGGCATGGCCTGGAGAAATATGCCGCCGGCTCCGATCACCTGCTGATGGGTGTCGAACACGACACTGAGATTCAATGCGGTGGGAATCTGTTCAGATTCCAGAAAATATGCCGCCAGATCCTGGGCAATGGTTCCATGTGCCAGATGAATCCGGCTGGAATACGGATGATCGAAGCCTGCCAGGTATCTGGTCACTGTCAGGAACCCGGCACCGAACAAGTTAGACAGGAACCGGACACGGGCTGGATCCGATGCAACGATTTGCGGGGTTTTCAAAAAACCTCTGACTTCTCCATAGCCATTGGCTTCCACATCCAATCCTTTGACCGGTCCTGAACATTCGATATTCAGGCTGATGCGGTCATCGCCCTTAAGGGTGGTGCACAGCAGGGCCCCGGCAATATACGCCTGACCCAGGATCAGGGTTTCCACCGGACCCAGGGCATGATTGGCCTTCATTTCATTCACCATCAGCGTGGCATGCACCACAGCACCCTTTATCTTTTTATCCGCCATGATAAAGCGGTAAATCCGGTCTTTGGATGCCGCCTCCAACCGGGCCTTGACATCCTGATTGAAAACATCTTTTTTGATCATGGCAATTATCCGTTCACCGTTGGGCCAAACTCTCTGTCAAATCCCCGGTACTGTACCGCTTCCGCCACATGTCCGATCCGGATATCCGCTGAAGAATCCAGATCTGCAATGGTGCGGGCCACCTTGAGGATGGAATGCACGGCCCGGGCCGAAAGCATCAAGGTGTCTGAGGCGCTGGATAGCAACCGCTGCCCGTCTTTGTCCAGGCGGCAGTATTTCTGGATCTCTCTTGTGCCCATGCGGGCGTTGCAGAAAATTGGCGTGGCTTCGAACCGCGCCACCTGAATCTGCCGGGCCTGCATCACCCGGGACCGGACCGTGGCGGAATCCTCAGATTTTTCCCGGGAAACCAGGGAGGCAAAAGGCACTCTCGGGACTGCCACCTGAATGTCCATCCGATCCATCAAGGGGCCGGAAATCCTGGACCGGTAAGCCTGAATCTGAGAAAAACTGCACGAACAGGTAGTGCCGGGTTCTGACAGATATCCGCACGGACAGGGATTCATGGCCGCCACCAGCATGAACTGACAGGGAAACACCGCCTTGATGCCGGCCCTTGCAATGGTCACTTTTCCCTCTTCCAGCGGCTGGCGCAGCACCTCCAGCACATTTCTCTTGAACTCGGGCAGCTCATCCATGAACAGCACCCCGTGATGGGCCAGGCTGATCTCCCCGGGCATCGGACGGGAACCGCCGCCCACCATCCCGGCATCTGAAATGGTGTGATGCGGGGATCTGAAGGGCCGATGTCCGGATTCCCTTTTCCAGATCTCCAGTCCGCCCACCACCGAATATACCCGCGCCACTTCCAGAATCTCATCAAAGGTCAATGCGGGCAAAATAGTGGTCAGCCGCTTGGCCAGCATACTTTTACCGGAACCTGGAGAGCCTGTCATCAGAAAATGATGACTGCCGGCTGCGGCAATTTCCAGGGCCCGTTTGGCATGGGCCTGTCCCCGGACATCAGACAGATCTCCAACCGCATCTGACGAAACCGTCCGGGAGTTCTGAAAGGAATTCCGGACAAACGGAGTGATATTCCCGTGTCCGGAAAAATACTCCACCACCTGGGACAACCGGGAAACCGGCAGAACATCCAGGCCATCCACCATGGCTGCTTCTTCGGCATTTTCTGCTGGCACCAGCAATCCTTTGAATCCCTGTTCCCGGGCCGTGAGCGCTACCGGCAGAATCCCCCGAACCGGCTTGATCCGGCCGTCCAGGGACAACTCACCGGAAATCAGATACCGCGCCATGGCTTCGGCCGGGACCAGGCCTGAGGCCCCGAGAATGGCCATGGCCACAGGCAGATCCATCCCGGCTCCGGTTTTCTGCACATCAGCCGGCGCCAGATTCACCACCACCCGGTCCATGGGAAAACTGTATCCGGAATTGTTCACCGCGGCCCGGACCCGTTCCTTGCTCTCCCGAACCGAGGCTTCCGCCAGACCGACCATCTGAAATACCGGCAGCCCCATGGAGATGTCCGCTTCCACATCCACCACAAAGGCATCGATTCCATTAATGGAACAGGAACTTGTCTTTGCAATCACCGGATTACCTTCACAAATATTCCTCTGATTTCAAATCATGCTTCCGTGTTTATCAGAAAATACCCCTGAACCAAAGAAAAATCTGATTTGTTTTGCCATATACATTAAAATCAAGTATAAATTGAAGACTTTTACAGAACGTTTAACCCGAACAACCAAAACATATATGATGCATACAGCGTTCAGGCAGCAGACCCTGGCAGAAAACGTAGCCCTTTCCGGAACAGGCGTCCATTCCGGAAAAAAGAACCATATCATGATCAGGCCGGCCAGAGAAAACCACGGCATCAAGTTCCGGCGGGTGGACCTGCCCGGCACCCAGGACATTCCGGCCCTGTTCAAACGGGTGGTGGATACCAGCCTGGCCACGGTATTGGGCGTCAACGGGGCCATTGTCTCCACCATTGAGCATCTCATGGCCAGTTTTGCCGGTCTTGGCATCGACAATGCCCTGGTGGAAATGGACGAATATGAAATGCCCATCATGGACGGCAGTGCCAGGGAATTCACCCAGGCGTTCACTGCGGCCGGCATCGTGACCCAACGCCTGCCCAGACATGTCATGATCATCAAAAAACCGGTGCGGATTCAGGATCAGGACAAATTTGTGGAAGTGCTCCCGGATCCCTGTTTTAAAATCACCTGTTCCATTGAATTTGATCATCCCCTCATCGGAAAACAGACAATTACCTTTGACCGGACAAAAAATAACTTTGAAAAAGAGATCAGCCAGGCCAGAACATTCGGATTCATCCAGGATCTGGAACTGCTCAAAAAATTCAGCCTGGGCAGGGGCGGCAGTCTGGACAATGCCATTGTGATCGACAAAGACCGGATTCTGAATTCAGAAGGACTGCGGTATCCGGATGAATTTGTCCGGCACAAGATGCTGGACAGTATCGGGGACTTCTCTCTTCTGGGCATGCCCATCCAGGGCCATATCATCTCCTACAAATCAGGGCACACGTTGAATCACATGTTTATCCAAAAACTGCTGGACACCAGAGATGCCTGGGAAACCGGGCCGGCTGCCAAGGGACGGGCCTGCACATGAACACCATATTTTTGGGCCATCAAAAACCGCTAATTCTCTTCCTGATGGTCTTTTTTTTGCTGCAACTGGCGGTACCTTCCCCGGTCCCGGCAAAGGACGGGAATCAGCCGATTCTCACCGACATCAAACTGGCAAACACCCGGGACGACCTGCTCATCTATTTCGAGGTGGAAAACGCATTCTCACCGAAAATCCTACAGAGTATCGAAAATGGCATTCTCACCCCTTTTGCCTTTCATGTGTCTCTTTACAAAACCGGGGGATCCTGGCGGGACAAAAAAATAACCGACTTCGATGTACAATCCACCATCAAATACAATTCCCTGAAACAGGAATATACGGTTTCCCGGCCCTGGAAAGAGGAAAAACCGGCGGTGACGAAATCCTTTGAAGAAGCCAGAGACTGGATGACCCGGATAGACAACATGGTGGTGGCCCCACTGGCCGATCTGGTAAAAGGGGAAAAATATCAGATACGGATCCGGGCAAAACTGACCCGGGTCACCCTTCCCTTTGCGCTGCACTATGTTTTCTTTTTCGTGTCTTTCTGGGATGTAAAAACGGACTGGTATATCATCAACTTTACGTATTAGGTGTCTCCCATTCACTCATGACACAGGCTTCAGAACAGCTCGGACAGAAAAAATCCAGACGCAGAAAAGAGTTTGTCTTCATTTTTGTGATTCTGGCCGCCGTGGCTATTCTCACGCTGGTAGAAACCAGCATTACCTCTCTGGGTTCTGAAATTTCCTTGTCCAGCACCGTGGTGATGTTCATTCTCATCAACATCAACCTGCTGCTGCTGTTAACCTTGTTTCTTCTGGTATTCCGGAATCTGGCGAAACTGTATTATGAAAAGCGGAAAAACGTCTTTGGATCCAAACTCAAGACCCGCCTGGTCACCTCTTTTGTGATTCTCGCTCTGGTGCCCACCACGGTGCTGTTCTTCTTCTCCATCCAGTTCATTTCCAATTCCATTGCCTTCTGGTTCAACGCCCCGGTGGAACAGACCCTGAAAAGCTCTCTGGACGTCGGACATCAGCTTTATGCGTATGTGGAAGACAAAGACGCTTTTTTTGCCAAACGGGCCGCATTTCAGATCGATTCCAGAAAAATGTTGAAAAAGGAAAATTACAATGAACTGAACCGATATGCTCAGGTGGTACAGCGGGCGTTCAACCGGCATGCCGTGGAAATCTATACCCCGGATGCCAAACGGGTCAGCCTGTCTTTAGCCAATGAACTGGATCACCTGTATTTCGGAATTCTCACCACGGCCGAACTCAAAAAAATTCCCCCCGAGCGCGACAGCGTCACCATTTACCAGACCTTTGATCAGGGAGAATTTCTACGGACAATTTCCAAAATTCCTTTTGACGCGCCGCTGGAAAACGCCGACGGGTTTGTTGTGATCACCACACTGATTTCCAAGAATCTGTCCGAAGACCTGATTGCCATCCTCAGCGGCATGGAAGAATATCAGCAACTGAAACTGACCAAGAAACCGGCCCAGCTGTCTTATTACATCGCCCTTTCCATCGTGGCGCTTCTGGTCATTTTCTGCGCCATCTGGTTCGGGTTCCAGCTGGCCAAATCCATCACGGTTCCCATCATGAAATTTGCCGAAGGCACCCGCCGGGTCACGGAAGGGGATCTGAACTACAAAATCGATTTTCAAACCGATGATGAAATCGGCACCCTGATCAAATCGTTCAATTCCATGACCACCCAACTGGCCGCCGGCAGAGAACAGATTGCCCTTTCCCGGGAAATGCTGCGGCAGCAGAATGCGGAACTTGAAAAAAGCCGGCAGTACATGGAAATCGTATTGAAAAACATTTCCGCCGGTGTGATCTCCGTTGACAGTGACGGAATTATCACCACCATCAACAAAGCGGCTGAATCCATGCTGGCGATCCAAAGCAGACATATTACAGGACGCAGCTTCCGGCAGGTGCTGGCCGGAGAATATCTTCACATGGCGGAAAAGCTGTTTGAACAAAGCACCACTTCCAACCGGCAATCCACCCAAATACCGGTTTCCGCTGCCATCTCCGGGACTCCCAAGCATTTTTCCCTGCATTACAGTGTCCTGAAAGACGATACCGGAAAAAACATCGGTGCCGTCCTGGTGTTCGATGATGTAACGGAACTGGAAAAAGCTCAGCGCATGGCAGCCTGGCGGGAAGTGGCCCGGCGCATCGCCCATGAAGTGAAAAACCCGCTGACCCCGATCAAACTGTCTGCCCAACGGCTCAAACGCAGATACGGCAAAGATATAAACGACGACGTCTTCAACAGCTGTGCCGACACCATTGTCAAACATGTGGATCTGATCCGGAATCTGGTCAACCAGTTTTCCGCATTTGCCAAGTTTCCGGATGTGAACTTCACTCAGGCCAGAATTGAAAACATCATTCTGGAAACCATCGACCTATACAGGGACGGACTGGAAAATGTGACCTTCCTCACCCGGTTCGATGACAACCTGCCGTCTTTGAAACTGGATCACCAGCACATGAAACAGGCGTTTATCAACCTGATCGACAATGCCGTATCCGCCATGAACAAACAGGGCACCATTGTCATCGATGTTTCTTTTGATCCGATCCTGAAAATCGTCCGGATCGAAATCGCCGACAACGGCAAAGGCATTTCCGACATGGAAAAAACCAAGATGTTCGAACCGTATTTTTCCACCAAAAAATCCGGCATGGGGCTGGGATTGGCCATTGTCAATTCGATTATTTCAGACCACAATGGGGTGATCCGGGTCCAGGACAATCAGCCCTCGGGAGCCAAATTTATCATTGAGCTGCCGGTTGGCTGATGTGAATCGTGACGCCAGAAACGCTGGCATCCTGAAAAAAGAAAGGAGCCCATGTTATGTATCCGGCTGTTTTGATCGTAGATGACGAAACCACCATCATTGAATCTCTTTCAGGCATTCTGTCCGATGATGGATTTGAGGTCATCCACGCCTTTAACGGATATGAGGCATTGAAAAAAATTGAAACCGAATCCCCGGACATCGTGTTGCTCGACATCTGGATGCCGGGCATAGACGGCATTGAGACCCTGCGGGAAATAAAACAGAAATTTCCCAACATTCCAGTGGTGATGATTACCGGCCACGGTTCCATTGAATCCGCCGTGGACGCCACCAAGTCCGGGGCCTTTGATTTTCTGGAAAAGCCGCTGTCCATCGACAAGGTCATGGTCACCATCAACAATGCCCTGAACTTCAGAAAACTGGAAGAAGAAAACCTGTATCTGCGCAAAAAAACCATTGAAAAAAATTCCATTACCGGTACCAGCCCGGCGGTCCAGAAGCTCTACCAGGAAGTGATGGCTGCGGCCCCGACTGATGCGGCTATCCTGATCACGGGCGAAAACGGCACCGGCAAGGAAATGGTGGCCCGAACCATTCATCAGTTCAGCCGGCGGCCGGAAGAACCATTCATCATCATCAATTGCGCGGCCATTCCGGAAGAAACTCTGGACAGTGAACTGTTCGGCCATGAAAAAGGGGCGCTGGACCATGCCGTCTCCAAAAACATGGGCAAATTTGAACTGGCTGCCGGCGGCACCCTGTTTCTGGACGAAATCGGTGACATGAACATCAATACCCAGGCCAGAATACTGCGGGCACTGGAATCCAAAACCT
>JBFLKI010000017.1:0-7628 GCA_040883135.1 Desulfotignum sp.
AGCAGATCACTTCTGCCATGAAAATGGTTGCCACTTCAAGACTGCGGGGCTGTCAGACCAATATGGAGCGGTTCAAGCCCTATGCCTCCAAATTCGCCGAGGTGCTGGGCAGCATTGCGGGCAAATCCGGTTCAGATGTCAGTCCGCTGCTGGTGCCGGCCCAGGAAGTCAAAAAAGTGGTTCTGATTCTGTGTACCTCCGATAGAGGATTATGCGGCGGGTTCAATATCAATTTGATTGATAAAGCCCGGAAATTCGTTCTATCGGACTTGCAAGACAAGGAAGTGTCTTTTTACTGTTTTGGAAAAAAAGGCCGGGACTGGGCCAGAAAATCACCCTATGCCATTGCCGCGGAATACCTGGACGTGGTGGGGGGGAAAATCGATTTTTCAATGGCATCCACACCGGGACAGCACTTGATAGACAGTTTTCTTATGGGTGAAGTGGACGAAGTTTACGTCATTTATTCTGAGTTTCAGAGCATGGCCAGGCAGGAGCCGCTGATCAAGCAGATTCTGCCTATCCCATCGCTGACGGACATGGTGGAAGAAACCCCCGCGGATGCGGACGGATCATTTCTGCCGGAACATATCTGTGAGCCGTCATCCGATGTGCTGCTGGGTGAAATGCTGCCCAAGAACGTGTTTATTCAGATTTATGATGCCCTGCTTCAAACCTCCACCAGTGAACATGCCGCACGGATGCGGGCCATGGAAAATGCCACCAAGGCCTGTGAAGACATGGTGCTCGAACTTCAGACCATCTTCAACAAGACGCGTCAGGCTAAGATTACCGGCGAGCTCATGGATATTGTCGGTGGTGCGGAAGCGCTCAAGGGATAAAAAAACCAATATACCTCACAGTATATAAACAGCTTTATTTAGGAGAGAAAAATGGCTGAAAATATAGGTAAAATAGCACAGGTCATGGGTGCTGTTGTTGACGTTGAATTTACGCCCGGCAACCTTCCGCCGGTTCTTACTGCCCTGACTGTAACCAACTCCACCATCGGGGATGAAGAAGACAACCTGGTTATTGAAGTGGCTCAGCATCTGGGCGACAACATGGTCCGGTGCATCGGCATGGATGTCACCGACGGCCTCCAGAGGGGCATGCCGGTAAAAGATACGGGCGCGCCCATCATGATGCCTGTGGGCGAAGCCTCTCTGGGACGGGTATTGAATGTCGTGGGAAAACCGGTGGATGGTCTGGGAGATATCTCCAGGGAAAAAACCATGCCCATTCACAGACATGCCCCCACATTCATTGAACAGGATACTTCGGTCCGGGTACTTGAAACTGGCGTTAAGGTGATCGACCTGCTGGTACCGTTTCCCCGGGGTGGTAAGATGGGGATGTTCGGGGGTGCCGGTGTGGGCAAAACCGTTATCATGATGGAAATGGTCAACAATATCGCCATGCAGCACGGTGGTATCTCCGTGTTCGGCGGTGTGGGTGAACGGACCCGTGAAGGGAATGACTTGTACCATGAAATGAAAGATTCCGGCGTTCTTCCCAAGTGCGCTCTGGTGTACGGTCAGATGACCGAACCCCCCGGTGCCCGTGCCCGGGTGGCCCTGTCCGCTTTGACCTGCGCCGAATATTTTCGTGATGTGGAAGGCCAGGATGTGCTGTTGTTTATCGACAACATTTTCCGGTTCACCCAGGCCGGTTCCGAAGTATCGGCCACCCTGGGCCGCATGCCATCTGCGGTAGGGTATCAGCCCACCCTGGCTGTGGACATGGGGGAACTGCAGGAACGCATCACCTCCACGGACAAAGGGTCCATTACCGCCGTGCAGTGCGTGTACGTGCCCGCGGACGACTTGACCGACCCGGCACCGGCCACCACATTCGCCCATCTGGACGGCACCGTGGTACTGTCCCGTCAGATTGCCGAGCTGGGGATTTATCCGGCGGTGGACCCGCTGGACTCCACCTCCAGAATTCTGGATGCGGCCTATATCGGTGAGGAACACTATTATGTGGCCCGGGTGGTTCAGCAGACCCTGCAAAAATACAAGGAACTCCAGGATATCATTGCCATTCTGGGTATGGATGAATTGTCCGATGAAGACAAAATAACGGTCCAGCGGGCCAGAAAACTGCAGAAATTCTTGTCCCAGCCGTTCCATGTGGCGGAAACGTTCACCGGCATGGCCGGCGTTTTTGTCAAAGTTGAAGATACCGTAAGATCATTCAAGGAAATCATTGAAGGCAAGCATGACGATCTTCCGGAAAATGCATTCTACATGGTGGGTTCCATCGAAGATGTCATTAAAAAGGCGAAAGCCGAATAATCCCCCGGAGGTAACTCATGGCTGAAAAACTGATTCTTGAAGTGGTGACACCACAGAAGGCCGTGGTCAGTGAAATAGTGGAGACCGTGGTCGCACCCGGATCGGAAGGTGAGTTCGGTGCTCTCAAGGGACATACCACGTTTCTGACTTCTCTGAAAGTGGGAACGCTGAGATATAAAGACACCAATGGAAAGGAACGGGTTTTGTTCGTGAACGGCGGATTTGCGGAAGTGCTGCCGGACAAGGTCACGATTCTGGCGGAATCGGCTGAACGTGAACAGGATATCGATGTTGTCAGGGCCCAGGCCGCAAAGGAGCGGGCAGAACAGCGCCTGGCCAACCGTGCTGCCGGCATAGATCTGCTGCGGGCTGAACTGGCTTTGCGTCGGGCGATTCACCGTTTGAAAGTGGCAAAATACGGCAAATAACGGAGCTCTTATTTTCATTGTTTTTGATCTGGAAAGGGGTGCACCCGGTTGGGCGCACCCCTTTTTATTAAATAAATGCAGACCCATGGATACACGAGAAGAAAAATGGATGCATTGAGTGTGATTGTTCTGGCGGCGGGAAAAGGGTCCAGAATGGGTTCAAGCCTGCCCAAGGTGTTACACAAGGTGGCCGGGAAACCCATGATACTGCACGTGATCGCCTGTGCCAGACAGGTGGTGCCCGATGACCGGATTTATGTGGTGGTGGGCCATCAGGCGGAAACGGTGCAGCAGACTGTCAGCGGATGTTATCAGGTGAAATTCAGCATTCAGCGTCAGCTCCTGGGGACCGGTGATGCGGTTAAGTGTGCGTTACCTGTTTTACCCCCGGATGTCAGGGATGTGGTGGTTCTGTATGGTGATGTGCCCCTGATTCAGCCTGAGATCGTGGCGGATCTGGTTTCAACCCACCGGGCAGCACATGCAAAAGTGACGATCCTGGCGGCTGATCTGAAAGATCCGACCGGATACGGGCGAGTTCTCCAGGATTCGAGCAACCGGGTGGTCGCCATCCGGGAGGAGGTTGATGCCAGTGATGAAGAAAAAAAAATCCAGCGCATCAATACAGGCATATATTGCTTTGACCGGCGATTTTTATCCAGCGCCCTGAATCGGGTGACGCCGGATAATCATCAGGCGGAGTATTACCTGACGGATGTGGTGAGCATTGCCTGCACAGATGACAAAAAAATCGCTGTGAATGTTTTGAAACACCCTGAACGGACCATGGGTGTAAATACATTGGATGATCTTGAAAAAACAAGGAATTTGGCGGAATCCGTGCTAAATGAATTGCCTTGACTTTGATAAAAGATTTGATCTATACTAATTTGTAAATTAACCATGATGGGATTATAAAATTGGGGAATGATCAGATACATAGCAAATTTGCTGACATCGAGAAAAAAGTCGATACACTGCTGGAACGCTGCCGGTCTTTGCAGATAGAAAATCAGGATCTGAGTATGCGGATAAAGCAATTGGAGTCAGACCTGGAGGAAAAAATCCAGACAGAAGCGCATGTTTCTGAACAAGAGGCGATAATTCAGTCGAAAATAGAAGGGCTTCTGACGAAACTGGACAGTTTTACCCGGTCGTAAGGAACCCGAATAAATCTAAGGCCGAGCTGATGTTTCGGTAGAGGGATCTCATTGGATGAAATTATTAAAATTGATCTTTTTGGGGAAGAGTTCAGATTCAAACCTGATGATCAGGTGAAAAATCCGAGTAAGGTGGCCCAATATTTAACGGATTATATCCACGAGGCGGAAAACATGGTTCCAAATAAATCATCAGCCAGAAACAGAATGGCCATTCTGATCCTGGCTGCCATGAATCTGTCCAAGGATTTTCATGAGTTGAAGATACAGCATGCTGAACTTAAAAAAGATATGGAAAATCAAATTTCATCTTTGATGAACAAAATCGAAAAAGGGTTGTAATGAGAAACAGTTGGATTGTAATCGAATACCCCTGCAATGTGCGTGATTGTATGATAGACTTTGTCCTAACGCATATAGAAAAGGGAACTCACTCTGATACCGGTGCGCAGATTCCTCGTCAGTAAGGAAGAGCCTGAAGGTATTAACTGGGTACCCACTTTTGAACCAATGGTTCAAAGCCTTTAAAGCAACACGGCAATTTGCGGGGGTAACTGTTTTTCCAAGTCATTTTCAGATCCCACCTCTTTAAGTATCATTCCATTTTATAATCCGTTGAACGAATAGACACGCAGCACGCTTGGAACAAGGTGTTGATAATCCTATATGTTGTGAAGGAGATCGTTTGAATGGAAATTGTACTCTCTCTGATTATTGTCGCGTTGTTGGTGTTGGGAGTCGTTGGCTTCTTCAGGCTCAAAAAACAATTTTCTTTGGAAAAATTCAATATTGAGGAAGAGCAAAGACGGATTATAGAAACGGCTGAGATTAAGGCGGATACGTTGATCAAAGAGGCGCAACTCGAAGCCAAATCACGGCTTTTGGAGATGAAGGGCAGCTTTGATGCGGAAACCCAGGAAACCAGAGAAGAATTGAAGAAAGAAGCCCGACGGCTTTCCAAAAAAAGCGAGAAGCTCGATCAAACAGAAGACCTTCTGGTACAAAAAGAAACGGAACTTCAAAGCAAAGAATCAGAAATAAACGAGAAACTGGAGTCGGTTTCCAAGAATGAAGATTATTATAAGAAGTTGGTGGAAGAGACCCGGAAAGAATTGGAAAAAATTTCTGGCTTGACCCTGGAGGAAGCCAGAGAATTGCTGCTGAAGGTCATGGAGGAAGAAGCCAGGCATGAAGGGGCCAAACTGGTTAAAAAGATTACCAATGAAGCCAGGGAGCAGGCGGACAAGGAAGCCAAAAAAATCATATCTACCGCCATCCAGCGTTATGCCGGCGATTTTGTGGCGGAAAGAACCGTGTCTGTGGTACATTTGCCGGGCGACGAAATGAAGGGCAGGATTATCGGCAGGGAGGGTAGAAATATCCGGGCATTGGAGGCAGCCACCGGCATTGATCTGATTATCGATGATACCCCTGAAGCGGTAATTCTTTCAGGTTTCAATCCGGTTCGACGTGAAGTGGCGCGGCTTTCTCTGGAGAAATTGATTTCAGATGGACGGATTCACCCGGCCAGAATTGAAGATGTGGTGGAACGGTCCGGGAAGGAAGTGGATCTGGCCGTTAAGGAAGCCGGTGAGCAGGCAGCATTCGACCTGGGGGTTCATGGTATCAATCCGGAATTGATCAAGGTGCTGGGAAAATTGAAATTCCGAACCTCCTATGCCCAGAATGTGCTTCAACATTCTTTTGAGGTGGCGTTTCTGGCAGGCGTGATGGCAGCTGAACTGAAACTGGATGTCAAACTGGCCAGGCGCATGGGCCTGCTTCATGATATCGGCAAGGCCGTGGATCATGAAGTGGACGGGGCCCATGCCATCATCGGCGCCAAACTGGCCAAGAAATATGGTGAACTCGATTGTGTGGTCAATGCCATTGCGGCCCATCATGAAGATCAACAGCCCACAACGGTTTATGATTATCTTGTGCAGGCAGCGGACGCCCTGTCCGGAGCCAGACCGGGTGCCAGAAAGGAAAGTCTTGAAAATTACATCAAACGCCTGGAAGATCTTGAAAAAATCGCCAATGCATTTGACGGGGTGGTCAACACATATGCAATCCAGGCGGGACGTGAGATACGGGTGATCACGGAAAGTGAAAAAATTACGGATGAGGATGCGGTGCTGCTGTCCAGAGAAATTGCCCGTCAGATTGAAGAAAATCTGACCTTTCCGGGCCAGGTCAAAGTGGTTGTGATCAGAGAAACCAGAGCGGTGGAGTATACCAAAAAATAGCAGGGAAAAGATGAGTGTATTATCAGTGTTGAAAGAACGGGGATTTGTCGATGCGGTGACCCATAACACCGAACTGGAAGACTATCTGGAAAACAACCGGGCCACTTGTTACATCGGATTTGATCCGACAGCCAAAAGTCTTCATGTGGGGAGTCTGGTGTGTATTATGGCGCTGGCCCATATGCAGAAAAACGGACATCGGCCCATTGCCCTGGTGGGAGGAGGAACCGGTCTTATCGGAGATCCGTCCGGAAAAACAGAAATGCGCCAGATCATCACCCAGGAGCAGATTGATGAAAACAAATCCGGCATCCGGGCACAGTTGTCCAGATTCTTAAAGTTCGATAACGATCAGGCCCTGCTGTTGGACAATGCCCAGTGGCTGACAAAACTGGAATATATCCCGTTTCTGCGGGATATCGGCCGTCATTTTTCCGTCAACCGGATGATCAAGGCGGAAAGTTACAGGGCCCGTATGGCATCGGAAGAGGGGCTGACATTCATCGAGTTCAATTATATGCTGCTGCAGGCGTATGATTTCATGAAACTGGCCGAGGATTACGACACATTGCTCCAGATGGGAGGCAGTGATCAATGGGGCAACATTGTGGCCGGGATTGACCTGATTCGCAGGACCCTTGGCAAGCAGGCGTTTGGAATAACCTTTCCCTTGATCACCACCGCCGCAGGCATCAAGATGGGAAAAACCCACAAAGGTGCCGTGTGGCTGGATCCGGATCGATTTTCGCCCTATGATTACTATCAGTTCTGGGTCAATTGTGATGATGCGGATGTGGCCAGGTTTCTGGCGTTGTTCACTTTTCTTCCCATGCATGAAATCGAACAGGTCAAAACCCTTGAAGGGGCAGATTTGAACAAGGCCAAAACCATTCTGGCGTATGAAGCCACCAAAATTGCCCACGGCGAATCCGAGGCCCGCAACGCATTAAAGGCGGCAGCATCCGTTTTCGGTGCCATCGATGTGCCTGAAAACCTTTTGCCCGGCGCAACAATCCCACGGGGAATTCATTACCGTGCGGCAGATGATGCTGTTCCGGCAACGCAAATAAATGTATCAGACCTGGTGGATGACCAACTGATCATCGATCTGTTTACCCGGACCGGTCTGTGTTCTTCCAAGTCAGATGCCCGGCGTCTGGTACAGCAGGGTGGTGCATATGTGAACGGAAACAGGGTATCAGGAGTGGATCAGCTGATTGGAAAAAGCGATGTGGACCAGGGGGAGATCCTGCTTCGCGCCGGCAAAAAAAAATACCACAAGATAATTTTAAAATGATGTAAAAAATGGTTTGACAAACCTTTTTCCGACATGTATATTAGCTTGGTTTTCGGTCACGGAGGTTTCGGCCGAAAAATAACAGTGACATCCATTGTTTGATCTTTGAAAATTGGTCAGTGATAAAGTTTGAAGCGGGTCTTGAACAAGACCTTAAGAGTTTGAAGTTAAAGGATTTAACTGGAGAGTTTGAT
>JBFLKI010000190.1:0-2512 GCA_040883135.1 Desulfotignum sp.
CGGAGAGGGTGGGATTCGAACCCACGATCCCGGTTTTGCCGGGATACTGCTTTTCGAGAGCAGGGCCTTCAGCCGCTCGGCCACCTCTCCGGATCAGAAATCAAATGCGTCATATTTTATCTATTATCGCAAAGCTGTCAAGATGGACCTGTAAGTTTTCATGAGGGCATTGGTGCCATCCTGCTTTAAAAGCCGGGTTTATGCAAAGGGTCTTGAAAAAACCCAGCAAACAGGTTTGAAACTTTTGGTGAAAAAGGCGATACTGACTTTTTTTAAAAATATTTATTCCGATTGATCGGATTTGATCAATCAGTGACAGGAGCATCATTCATGGAGTTTTTTTTCAGGCCGAAAGGCATTGCGGTTATCGGGGCCACACCCAGCCGGCAGAAGGGTGGGAACATCATTGTGACGAATTTGAAAACCGGGTATTCAGGGCAGGTGTATCCGGTCAATCCCCGGTATGAAGAGATCGAAGGATTCACCTGCTACCCGTCGGTGGCGGATGTACCGGATCCCGTGGATCTGGCCATCGTGTTTGTGGCGGCCCACATGGTGCCTCAGGTGATCGAGGATTGTGCCAAAAGAAACATCCCCGGCGTCATGATCCAGTCCGCCGGATTTGCGGAAACAGGAGCCTCAGGAAAGACGTTACAGCAGCAGACCCGGCAGATTGCCGAAAAAACCGGGATCCGATTGTGGGGACCCAACTGCATGGGGCTGGTGGATACGCACCAGCGGTTCGTGTTTTCCACGGTCACCCCCGCCATATGGGACACCGGCCTGCCGTCCGGCAATGTGTCTCTGATCGCCCAGAGCGGCATGCTGGCCGGAGCGTTTCTCATCGACCTCATGTCCCACGGCACCATGGGGATCGCCAAGGTCTGTTCCATCGGCAACAAAATGGATGTGGATGAAAACGATCTGCTTGAATGGCTGATCCATGATCCGGATACTGCTGCCATCGGGCTGTACCTGGAATCGCTGACCGACTGTCGGCGGTTTATGGCCCTGTGCCGCAGCACCCCTAAACCCGTGGTGATTCTCAACGGCGGGAAAACCGCAGGGGGCGCGGCCGCAGCCCGGAGCCACACCGCCAGTCTGTCGGCCGGCGGGGCCCTGGTCGCCGGTGCCATGGCCCAGGCCGGGATTGTGACGGCCGACGGGTTCTATCAGCTGGCCGACTTCTGCCGGATCCTTGGGATGTATCCCTGTCTGTCAAACCGGCGCGGGAACCGGGTGGCCGTGCTCACCTACACCGGGGCCGCCGGGATCGTGTCTGCCGATCTCATGGACCGGCACGGCCTGATATTGTCGGCATTCAGTGATGCCACCCTGGAAACATTGCAGACGGTTTTTCCGGAATGGATGCCCCCTGCCAATCCAGTGGACATGTGGCCCGGCATCATATTGAACGGATCTGAAAAAACCTATGATACCGCCATGGCGGCGGTGTGTGCCGATCCTTCAGTGGATGCGGTGTTTGTCCATTGTTTTGCCGGTGGATTCAGTCTGGAGGTGGATCTGGAGCTGATGGCAAAAACAGCCGGAAAAGCCGGGAAACCGTTGTTCTGCTGGATATCGGGAGAACGGGACCGGGTGTATAAGTTCCAGAAATCGGCCCGGAAACTGGGGGTCCCGGTTTTCAGGGAATTGATGCGGGCGGTGGAATGCATGGGGATGCTGCTGACCCGTCCACAGATCATGGATATTGATACGGGATCGGATGCAACAGCGCAGATCCGCCGCTTGAAACAGGATCCCCGCCTGGAGGTGCTGACATCGAAAGCAGGCGTTCTGGACGAATTTGTATCCAAACAGTTGCTGGGAGCCTGCGGCATTCCGGTGGTGGAAGAAAGACAGGTGACCTCTTTTGAGGAAGCAAGGTTCGTGGCGGCTGATTTCGGGTTTCCCCTGGTGGCCAAGGGCATGGTGCCGGGCGTATCACACAAAACCGAATCCAACCTGGTTCACCTGGGCATTGCATCTGACCGGGATCTTGAAACCGTGGTGACAACCCTTCAACAGGCCATGGAAAGTTCCGGCCGTATCCTGATCCAGAAACAGGTTCCGGGAAAAATGGAACTGGTGGCAGGGTTTGTCAGAGACCCCCGGCTGGGCCCCTGTGTAATGTGCGGGCTGGGCGGGGTGTTTACCGAAGCACTCAATGACACGGTGTTCGGGGTGGCACCCCTGACCCTGGCAGATGCCCTGGCCATGATCGACCGGCTCAAATGCAGGGCCATGCTGGACGGGTATCGGGGATATGATCCGGTGGACAAAAAGGCCGTGGGCCGTATCCTTGTCACCTTAGGAAATTTGGGATACGCGTACCCGGATATTCAGGAAATCGACATCAATCCCCTGATCATACACAAAGGGGCACCCATCGCTGTCGACGGGTTGGTGGTACTGGGGTAATTATCTGGACATTTCAACATGTAAAAAAGGTCAGTCATTCCCCAATGGCAATTTGTGGTTTTTCCGCGTATAATCAAATAAGAAACGTGGC
>JBFLKI010000191.1:0-8872 GCA_040883135.1 Desulfotignum sp.
CCGCTTTTTCCGGACAGCCTGCCTGCACGGACAGTCGAACCGCCTCGTGGGGACGATTCTGTTCGAACAGCACGGCCGTTCTTTTTTCCAGTTCGGAAATCCGCATGTCAGCCGGCTGTTGACAGAGAAGTGAAGCGGCATGCCGCTGTATCTTTTTGGAAGCAAGTGTCAGTGCCGACAGGCAGACGGCAATGATATCGGGCCGGCTCAGCATCAGAAAATGATGATATTCCGCATGCAGCGACATCTCAAATCCCCGGGCAAGATATTTTTTCGCCGGATCCTCCCGTTTTCGCCGTTTTTCAATCAGAAAGAGCGCCATGTAGGTTTCCGCCACCAGACAGACGCATGCCTCCTTTCTGAAATATGCCAGGGCATCATGGATATCTTTTTCCCGGCATTTTGTTTTTCCCTGACAAAGGTCCACCAGACAGGCAACGACTTTGCCAGCATACCATTGTATCTGAGTGTTGGCTTCTTTGGGAGAACAACGCCGGTCCGCCTGAGCCAGAAACTTCGCCGCCGCCTCGAAATCCTGACTGCGATACGCATTCAATCCCAGAAAAAAGGTGGTGGACGCGGTCATCACCTGATTTCCCATGGCATTGGCCAGACTGAACAGCTGATTGCCCACGACGTTCATTTCAGTGTGCCTGTTACAGATCACACAATAATAAACCCGGTACATCAAGACAACCGGCAAATAATAAACCAATCCATGGTCATGTACCTGACGATCGGCTGAATCCAGCAATTGCCGGGCCGTTGACTGTTCTCCCCGGAAGGAGGCCAGGATGCTTTTGGCAACCAGATTAAGCACCCGCGGCTCAGGCATCACGATGTCTTTAACCAGACCGTCCAGTATATCGACATATTTTTGAGCGCTGAATAATTTATTTTGTGCGGTCAAATTCACGACCATGTGGCATGCGACCGTTATCTGCAGCATCTGATTGCCGAGATTCCAGGCAAGGGAGAACGCTTCTTCAAGTGCAGAATGCCCTGTCTGGAGGTTCCCGCGCACCGTATGCCCATATCCGTACTGGGACAGAAGGAATGCTTTTTCATGGGGCCAGACGTCAGCCGGCACTGCCTCCAGCAGCTGTTTGGCCTGATCCAGATACATTTCGAGAACATTCCAGGCAAGCCCCGCGGCGATCACTGCTTCGAGCATCACCGACAAAGATTGAATCTCTCCTTTGATGCTGTTTTGCTCCCTGAACGCCGCCATGACTCTCGGCAGACAGTTCAGGTTTTCTTTAACCCCGGTGAACCGCCGTGTCATGCACTGAAAATATACCAGCCACGGATGCCGGTCCCGCCGGTTTTCAGGCAGGGCCTCAATCCACCGAATCAGCTCCGCTTTTCTGCCGTTCTCCAGGAACATCATGCCGTTTTTTTCTATACAGGCGACGGCGTTGTCATATGCGCGTGCAAGGATATAAAAGTCCATCGCTTTCCGGTAAGCCCCGGTTTGTTCAAAGAAGCGGCCGCTGTTCAAATAAATCTTGTACTTCTGCTCCTCTGTCACCTCAGCATGAAACTTTGATTCCAGAAACTCTTTGAACAATTGATGATATCGAAATTCCCACCCTTTTTCCTCATCATACCGGGAATGGACAAACAGATTCTTCCGGTTCAATTCCAGTAGGAATTCCTGGCAGGCCTCGATTTTTAAAACACGTTCCACCAGTTTGGGGTCAATGATATCAAAAACAGAAGACCTGACAAGAAATTCATATATCCGGGCCGGCTGGGAACAAAGGACTTCCTCCAGAAAATAGTGAAACACCGCTTCCTTGAAACCCGCCGGTACCCGTCTGAGCAAATGGGTCTGCCGGTCATTTACAGGCAGATGATCCAGGTGTTCGGAAATCAGGACCATTCCGCCCGCCCATCCTTCAGTAATCTGATGGATTCTTTTCAATGCATCCAGACTCAAATCAAATGACTTGAGTTGATTGAAAAAAAAACAGATTTCATCAAAATCGAACGCCAGGTCTTCATTGTGAAGAATGGCTGCCTGCTGAACGACTCTGAACCTTTGAATCTCAAGGGGCGGGTCTTCCCGGGACAGCAGAATAAAATGAATGGCTGCCGGCGACTGAACCAACAGCTCCTGGAGCAGAATCAAGGCCGAACCGTCTTCATCGAGCCGGTCCAGACCATCTAAAACAATATACAATGGGTCTGACATGCCGTCGAATATGGCATGAATCCATTCGCGGTACTGCAACCGCGGCGTCCTGGGCCCCATGTCAACGGCCGGACAGGATACCAGTTTTGAAATATCCATCCATTCCATACAATATTTGAACGCATGAACAAGCACATGAAACAAATGACTTGCTTCGGAATCCTCCCGATCCAGATTGACCCAGACGGTTTCAGGCAGAATGGTTTGAACGCACGATGCCGCCAGCGTGGATTTCCCCTGAGCCGCCTGCCCCTGAATCAGAATCAGCCGCTTGTGTCTGTTCTTCTGGACGAACCGTTGCAGCCTCAGCCGGTGAACAATTGCCGGCAGCTGTGGCGGGACAATCTTGGAGCTGCGGACACGGATCGCCATGTGTTCACCTTTTTGACCGGACCTATCAGATATTTTTTTGAATTGCTGTCTGACCTGAAAATCTACGAAACGAGTACCAACTGAGAAGCAATATTTTTATAAAAATAGAATAGAAAACGCCTGCCTGTCAAGTCAAGAATTGATTCGTTAACCGGATTCAGTCCGTCACTCTCATGGCTTCCAGATATCGGCCTTGACCATGAACCTTCGGCAAAGGGTTCGGTATTTGAACAATTGGGGCGGGGTCAGGGGCACCCCACCAGTCTGAGGTGCCACGGGCTGAATGAAAAACGGGTGTGTTTTGCTGCCGGTGGCGGTTTCCACCAGACGGGCGGCCTGGCCCGCCTCTTCCGGGGTGATGGAAACGCCCGCCCCCCGGGGCGTGGCAATCGGCTGGACCGGCATAAAAATGATGTACTCTTTCACCGAGGCAAGCAAAGACAGGCTGGCCGACAGGTCTTCCTCATCCAGGGGCAGACCCGTCAGATCCCGGTACCGGGATACCGGGCCGTGGAGGGTGACCACCACTTTGTCGCACAGCCCTTCCGTAATCGCGGATGCCAGGATATGGGAATTTCTGCCGCAGGTATCCACCCGGATCTTCAGGCCTTTCTGCTTGAGAAACCGGAGTACGGCCAGAAGATCGGAGCCGTCCGGCAGGGGCCGGGCAGACAGGTCCAGCCCGCTGATCCATCCATGGGGGGAGTGGTCCAGTGTCACGAAAGGCTCCAGCGCGGCACCTGCCTGCAAAAACGCCAGCACCGGTCCCAGCCCCTGGACAACGGTCTCACCGGTGAAAAGAATGGGAAACGCGATCCCGTCCGGTCCCCGGGTAACTGCGCTCCGGTGTTCCCTGTAAAACTGTTTAAACGCGTCCTTTCCCTGGCCAAGCGCATCGGGTTTGTCATAGGACATGCCGCGTTCATCCATGAAAGCGGCGGCAATGCGGCACCGGACACATCCGGTGGCGGAAAACAATACTGTGTTCATCGATGGGTCCCCTGGGTTATCCTTATCCATTTATTTGACAATCCATTTGGTTTCAAAAAAACGGCAATGTATGGGATCAGTGTTTACCGGCGGGTTCACCATCCGTGTCCGAGACCACGCACAGAGCCGAGGAGCTCTGGAACGGCAGTACCCCTGCCACCGTCACCTGAGACCTCGGACCTTTAGGCTGCGCATTGGGTACCCGGAACGCGGTAATGTCCACCGGTTCTATGGCCACCTCTTTGGGCGGATCCACCTGGGGAACATATTCATACGGATACCGGTAAGCCCGGTAGACCATATTCATCTTGAAATGACGGCCCCAATAGGGGGAGATATATTCCCATACCAGCTCATGACCGGCCGTGACCTCGATAATCCGGCCGCCGCTGCCTTCGGTGATCAGGGTGTTGCCGTTGGGAAGGCGCTGGGCTGAACTGATGAACGGGCTGTAGAATCGGTTGCTGTCCGTGGGGTGCACCAGCCCGGCCTCCTGAGGCGTGTACTGCCACACGATCTTGAGGCTGACCGGATCAAACTCAAGCACCCGCGAATAATCACGCAGCGCATTCTTGGTGCCGGTAGGACTGCCCGGATGGCAGCTGCCGTATCCGGCCCATCCACCGTTGTCAAACACCAGGATATTGCCCGTCCCGGGCAGGCCTTTCGGGATCATGTGGGCATGGTGCTGACCGATAATCCACCCCAGGTCACTTTCCGAGGTGAAGTCATAATCGGGTCCCACCTTCCACACCACCTCACCGGTCTCTTTGCTGACAATGAAAATGATGTTGGTCTCCCGGCCGTCGGCAATGATATTGTCCGGATGAAACCGCGTATCCCCGCTGTCAAACCATTTGTTGGGCCCCAGAAGCGACATGCTGTTCAGGTGCATCCAGTCTCCCATGCCCCCGCCGCAGGGCCGCATGTTGGGATCCCGGCACAGGATGTTTTTGGCAGCCTCCCGGAACCCGAATTCATCAAAATGCTCACTGCACACCCATTCCCACAGAATATCCCCGTCCCAGGAGATCTCGTAGATTACGTCATCCAGCAGCGGCTTGTCGGAAATTTTCGGGCATACCAGGTTTTTGTGTCCCAGGATCATGGTATTGCCCCCACTGGATTCGGCTGTCATCCCGGGAACATAATACCCCACTGGATTTCCCTGGCGCTGATAATCGTGATGAACCCGGGCCATCCACTGGGGTTCTTCCCCCGGATCCTCGATATATTCATACTGGTTGAACTCCCAGGCGATATTCCCGTCCCAGTCCACCTGGATCAGATCCCGATAATCCTGCATGCTGTACCGGGTGTTGCGTTCCCCGGTATGCCCGATCACGTACCCGCCCGAAAGCAGCTTGTTGGGAAACCCGTGCAGGCCCTGCCACAGCTTGACTTCCCCACCGTTCATGTCGATCAGCAGGGCCCCCAGTTCCTTGGCCTGGAACAGGGTGTACCCGTTGAAGGCTTTTTCAGGATTGTATACCGTGGCACCGGTGGGATAAATGGTGGGATAGCTCATTTTTGTTCTCCTTACACATATTGCTTTCTGATATGGATGTAAACCATGGACTGTTCCACAGTTCCGGATATTTTCACTTTTCTGTTTTCCGGGCATCCCGGATCAAAGGCACTGCAATGGTGAGCAGTGCCAACACCAGCAGGACCACACAGATGGGCCGCTGGAACAGGATCATCAGGCTGCCGTCTCCCAGGCTCAGTGTCTGGCGCAGCCGGTTTTCCATGATCTCTCCGAGCACCACCCCCATCACCAGGGTCACCACGGGCCAGCCCATTCGCAGCAGCATATACCCCAGCACCCCCATGGCAATGGCCACCCCCGCATCGAACAACCGGGTGTTCACCGCATAGATCCCCACCAGTGAGACCACCATGATGATCACGGCCAGCAGACGCCCCGGCACTTTCACGATCATGGCAAAGGGCCGCAGCCAGATCATGAGCATGACAAAGGCCGCCACATTGATGAGCAGCATGGAAAAATACAGGGTGGATATCAGCACCGGTTCCTTGACCAGCAGCAACGGCCCTGGATAAATGCCGTTGATGGTGAACACCCCCAGCAGCACCGCACTCAACGCATCTCCCGGAATCCCTAAAGTGAGCAGGGGGATCATGGCCCCGGCCGGCACGGCATTGTTGCCGGCTTCCGAAGCGATGCACCCTTCCGGGGTGCCGTGGCCGAACCGCTCTTTTTCAGGGGACAGGCGCTTGGCTGTGTCATAGGACAGAAACGAGGCCAGAATGGACCCGGTGCCGGGCAACAGTCCCACAAAGGTGCCGATCACCCCGGACCGGATCAGGGTTTTCCAGTATTTCAACGCCTGCCACAGCTGGGAAAAATCCAGGGTGGAGCGGCTCAGGTGCACATGGCCGGTTTTCATGATATTCTGTTCCACCAGGATCAGGGTCTGGCCGATACCGAACAGTCCTAAGCAGATGGGCACGATATCCAGGCCATTCTGCATGGCCAGGGTCCCGAACACGTAGCGCTCGCTCAATGTGGTGCCGTCAATCCCCACTGTGGAAAACCAGAACCCCAGGCCCAGCAGCATGATCCCCCGGCCCAGCTGGGACCGGAACGCCATCACCACCAGGACCACCCCGAACAGGGCCACGGTAAAATACTCGGGCGGCCCGAAACTGGCTGCCACATGGGCCAGGACCGGGGCCAAAAACATGAGAATCAGCACACTGATGATCCCGCCCCCGAATGATCCCAGCAGGGCGGCAGACAGCGCCGTCTGGGCCTGCCCCTGCTGGGTCAGGGGATAGCCGTCAAAACTGGTGACCAGGGAAGACGGCACCCCCGGCGTGCGCAGGAGCACCGCCGGAATCGCCCCGCCGAAATACCCGCCGCAGAACACCCCCAGCAGCAGGGACAGGGCAATATCCGGGGGAAAGGAAAAGGTGAAGGGCAACAGCACCACCATCCCCACCATGGGCCCCAGGCCCGGCAGAATTCCCACCACCACCCCAACAAACGACCCGAACACCAGGGATGCCAGATTGGCCAGGGAAAACGCGGCAGAAAACCCGTCCATCATGTGCTCAAACATGGCTCACTCCGTGAAAAAACTCATCAACAGGGGTTCGGGAAACCAGACACCTAAAAACTGCTTGAATATCACTGCCAAAAGGACGGTCACCAGCAGCGGCACCAGGATCATTTTGACCCGGGAATCCTGGCCCACCAGCTTCAGGCCCGCTGCCAGAAACGCCAGGGTGGATATCTCCAGACCAAACACCATCAGCCCCGCTAGAAACAGTACCAGGCAGGCCAGCACTTTTGCCGCCCGCACGGGCAGGCCCAGGCCGTCCAGGTGCCATTGGGCCTCCCCGGGCCGGAACAGCCGGACCAAGGATGGCAATGCCCCTGTCAGGATCAGGCCCAGGGTGATCAACGGAAACAGCAGGGGCCCTTTGTAGAACGGATCCGGCCCGGTGGTATCCACCAGCCAGGGAGACAGGACCAGCAGAATCAGGGCACCGATGCCCAGCACCGATCCCAGCAGATCATGGGTTCGGCTGTTCAGGATTTTGGGTGTCATTCAATGATCCCGAGATCCTTCATGATGGCACCGAAATTGGCCAGTTCACTGTCCATCTGTTTTCTGGCCGCCTCAGGTCCGGTGGGATGGGGAATCACCCCCACATTCTGGATCACTTTCTGAATTTCGGGCAGGGCCATCACCTTGAAAAAGGTATCGCTGAGCTGACCGGCGACATCGTCGGGGGTCTGTGACGGCACAAACGCCCCGAACCAGATGGAATAGGCATCCCCGAATCCCTGTTCCGCCACGGTGGGAACCTCCGGATAATCCGCCAGCCGGTCCGGCAGCATGCAGGCCAGAATCTTCATTTTTCCGGATTCCACATAATCCCGGATCCCGGGCAGGGAAAACGTGATCACATCAGCATCCCCCTTGACCACCAGCAGGGGGTTCAGCTCTTTGTACGCGGTTTCCTGCCACTGGAACCCCCCCATTTTAGCCGCGTTCATGGCAATCAGCGTGGGCACGGCCCCCAGGCCCCAGTGGGCCAGTTTCAGTTCATGGGTTTTGCCGTATTCCGCCAGTTCCGCCAGGTTGTTGTATGGGGCATCGGCCCGGCAGGCCAGGGTGAACGGCGATGACCACACCAGGCCCAGGGGTTTAAGGTCCTCATTCTTATACGGGGTTTTCCCCCGAAGCACCTGGGTGATCATGGGACCGATGGAGATCAGGCCCATGGTGTACCCGTCCGGCCGGCTGTTTCTCAACTCGTTGGTGGCCAGAACCGCGCCGCCGCCCGGCTTGTTCACCACCTTCACCGGGACGCCCAGTTCATCGGACATCAGCGGCGCCATGGCCGAAGCCACCATGGTGGACGGATCATTTCCCGCCGGCCAGGGGATCATGATCATTATGGGTTTTTTGGGCCAGGCCGCCAGAGAAATACCAGGCAGGGCCAAGGCGATACACATGACAGCCATTACCAGACTTGCAATCAGTTTTTTCATGACATTCCATCCTTCCTTGATTGATCGGGTTGATTGTGAGCGCCTGTTTCGTTGTCAGGCGAAACGAATTTATGGGTTGCCTCTTTTTGAATCATCGCATCCAGGGTATCGAAATGGTCCGCCATTACCCGGGCGGCCCGGGCCTTGTCCCGGTCCCGGATACATTCATAAAACAGGCGATTGTAAACCAGGTCCTGTGTTGCGGTTTCGAGATCCGGGGTTTTGGCCAGCACCTGCTGGAACACGTGGACCAGAGACGCCATGAGGGCGGAAATAAACGGGTTGTGGCAGGCGTCGGCAATGAGCGTGTGAAAGGAGATGGCCCGGGTCTGGTCCGGGGTGCCGGTGTCTATGGATCGGGCCACCTGTTCAATGCAGTCAGCCATGGCGGCCAGGTCTGCTTCCGTTCGCCGGTCCGCGGCCAGAGCCGCCAGGCCCGGTTCCAGAATCCGCCGCAGTTCCGCCAGGTCCGATGCGGTGATATCCCCGAACAGATAGGCATTGGTCACCACATCCATGATCTTTTCCGGACCGGGGGCCGCCACAAAACTGCCGCCGAACACCCCTCTTTTTTTCCGGATCAGGCCTTCAGCCTCCATTTCCCTCAGCGCTTCCCTGGCCGATGCCTTGCTTACCTGGTATTTGGCCGCGATCTCCACTTCCGGAGGAAATTTATCACCCGGCTTGAAATGCCCGTCCAGAATCGCCTGTTTCAGCACGGTCCGGATCTGGTCCGACACCCGTTCCTTTCGGATCACCGCTTCCTGGAGTAATTCGGACATGGA
>JBFLKI010000192.1:0-6649 GCA_040883135.1 Desulfotignum sp.
CCCACAGCCACGGCCCCGGCATCCAATATTTCGGTCATGATGTCGGACCGGTGCCATTTGCGGGTGTTCATGAGCCGCACCCCGATCTGTTCCGACTCGATGCCGCTGGTGACGGCCCGGGCCATTTTGGTGGTGCTTTCCCACATGGAATCAAAGATGACCAGGGCCTTGTCCACCGGATCCTGCCGGGACCACCGGTCATAGGCGGTGATAATCCGGGACGGATCCTTTCGCCAGATAATGCCGTGATCCGGACAGATCATGCGGATATCCAGGTTCATTTTGGCCACATCTGCCAGCAGCGCCTGGACCCGGGGGGAGAAATGCAGCAGAATATTGGCATAATATTTCCGTGCATGGGGCATGATATCCTCCCCGATCTGATCGTCGAAAAACTTGTCTCCGGCATAGTGCTGACCGAAGGCATCACTGGAAAACAGTATTTTTTCATCCGGCATGTACGTGAACATGGAATCCGGCCAGTGAAGCATCCGTGTTTCCAGAAATGAAAAGGTCCGGTTGCCCAGACTCAGGATGTCACCGGATCCCACCACCTGAAAATTGTATTCCCGGTTGAAATGGTTTTTCAGGTTCTGGGCCCCCATCTTGGAGCAGTAAAGGGGTTTGTTTTCCCCGATGGTATGCATGATTCTGGGAATGGATCCGGAATGATCCATTTCCGTGTGGTTGCTGATCACGGCATCTATTTTTTTCGGATCCATGATCCGGCTGATATTGGCCAGCAGTTCATCACCGAAATTGGCTTTTACCGTGTCGATAAGGATGTTCTGTTCCCCGGTGACCAGAAAGGCGTTGTAAGTTGTACCTTCAGGAATGTAGTATCCGTGAAAATCCCGGATATCCCAGTCCCGGCATCCCACCGAATAAATTCCATCTGCCAGTTCTATGGGTGTGAACATGATCCCTCCGTTTAATCCACCTTTTCAAAATATTCCTGTTCCGCCCCGCACAACGGACATACCCAGGATTCGGGCAGATCTTCCCAGGCGGTGCCGGGTTCGATTCCGTTTTCGATATCACCTTCAGCCGGGTCATACACATAGCCGCAGGGGCATTCATATTTATCCATTTTTTTCCTCCGTTCATTAGTTGGTTGCGCTTGAGATGACAAGGTTCGTCCGGACGGCCCGTTGCCGTCTTCCAGGGAAAACCCAATTTCGTGTTGAATTAAAGCAAAGTGCATGCCATATTCAACGCTCGGTTGATGATAAAAAAAGGTTTTCACTTTGGAGGCTATTATTATAATATGGCTTGATTAAAAGCAACACATCATTTGGGAAAGAACAGCCCGTGAAGGTGTTTACCAGAAAATCATATATCCCGGTGCCGGTGGCGCGCGTGTTTGCCTGGCATGCCAGAAACGGTGCCATCCAGCGACTGACCCCGCCCTGGGCCCCGTTGACCCTTAAATGGCGTCAGGGCCGGGGCATTGACAAAGGGGTCCAGGTGGGGTTTGACATGCGGGTGCTGGGGATTCCCATGGTCTGGGAAGCCGAACACATCGATTTCCGTGAGAACCGGATGTTCAAAGACCGGCAGGTCAAAGGGCCGTTTTCCCGATGGGAACATACCCATCTGTTCAGTCCGGCCGGGGGAGATGGCACAATCATGGCGGATCAGGTGGCTTATGCGCTGCCCATGGGATGGTTGAGCACGCCGTTGTATCATTTCTCCCAAAAGGAGCTGGCCCGGATGTTTGATTACCGGCATCGGATCCTGGCCCATGACTTGCCCCATTATGCGGATCAGATGCGGCCCATGCGGATTCTGATGTCCGGGGCATCCGGCAGTATCGGCTCCGCCCTGGTCCCTTTTTTGCGCACCTGAGGTCATGAGGTGGTCCGCCTGGTCCGGCATGACGGTCCGCTGGCTGAGGATGAAGTGTTCTGGGATCCTTACAACGGTATTCTGGACCTGAGATCCATCGGCCCGGTGGACGCGGTGATCAACCTTAACGGCAAGGATATTTCCCGGGGAAAGTGGAGCAGAAAACAGAAACAGGCCATCATCGATTCCCGGATACAGCCCACCCGGCTGCTGGTAAAAAAAATGCTGGAGATGGACCGGCGGCCGGATGTGTTTATCTCGGCCTCGGCCATCGGATTTTACGGAGAAGGCGCAGATGCCGTGCTCACGGAAATGAATCCGGCCGGCACCTCATTTATCTCCCGGGTGTGCCACGATTGGGAACAGGCATCTGGGCCGGCACAGGCGGCGGGCATTCGTACGGTTCAGCTGCGCATCGGCGTGGTCCTCACCCCGGCCGGCGGGGCCCTGGCCCGGATGCTGCCGGCGTTTACGGCCGGATGCGGGGCAAAGCTGGGCAAAGGCCGCCAGTACATGAGCTGGATCGCCATGGATGATGCGCTGGGGGGTATTTTCCATATCCTGAAAAACCGGGAAATCACAGGGCCGGTGAACCTGACGGCTCCCAAACCTGAGACCAACCGGAAATTTACCCGTATTCTGGCCAAAGTGCTGTCCCGGCCGGAGGTGTTTGCCATTCCAGAATGGATTGCGACACGTCTGTGGGGAGAGATGGGAAAGGAAACCCTGCTGACCAGCGCCCGGGTGGTGCCTGAAAAACTGGTCAAAACCCGGTTTGTGTTTCAGTATCCCGACCTGGAGGATGCGCTTCGACACCTGCTGGGGCGAACAGGTTCATGACATAGACAAACACGGACTTTGACAAATGTCTTCACACCTTAAATTGCTGTTTTCGTTTCTGATGATCGTCGCACTGGTTTTTGGATTTGTGCATATCTATTATCCGCTGGATCATTACAGTTTTGAACGGCTGCATATTTTTCTGTTCAACCTGTGTACCGGAGGATCGATTCTGTTGTATTACACACAAGGGTTTAAACAGGTGTCCGGCAAGGTGAAACTGTTTTTTGCCGGATCTCTGATTTACGCATTTTCCGCGTTTTTTAACCAGTATGTAGTGACCCTTGTGGTATCCGTGCTGCTGTATGTGCTGGTGGAAAAAATTCGGATTCAGGCCTTTTCCTGGTTTCCGTCCGGGTTTTTTCAAAAACAGGAGCCTGTATCCAAAAAGTTTCATCAAGCGGCGTTATTGTGCCTGTCCACCGGTATCGCCATCGCAGCCCTGGTGATCCTGAACAATGAATACTTTCACTGGGTATATATGGAGAAACTGGTGCTGAACACGTTTTTCCTGGGCTTTTCTTTTCCGCTGTCATTGATCACGCTCTCTCTGGTGTTCTCCATGCTCAGCCAGATTGAAGGCTCCGGGTTGAAGGTGTTCATGGAGCTGTGTTTCTGGACCATTACCCTGGGGGTGATAATTTTCTTTATTTTTATTCTGCTGGAGCGGTTCATTCCCCAGATTTTTGTGACGTTTGCGCTGTTCGCCGCTGTGATGGTGGTGTTTTATCTATATTACACCTTTGCCCAGTCCATGCAGCAGAAACTGTTCCTGACTTCGGGCATCGGTTTTCTGATCGTGACCGCCATCACCGGGATTGCCTATATTTTCTTTCAGATGTCCGACGGATATGATCCTCAGAGA
The DNA here is from genome assembly GCA_040883135.1 of Desulfotignum sp. Classification (GTDB taxonomy): domain Bacteria; phylum Desulfobacterota; class Desulfobacteria; order Desulfobacterales; family Desulfobacteraceae; genus Desulfotignum. The sequence continues at coordinate 3,554 of JBFLKI010000192.1, forward strand.
ACCAAGTGGTTACTGCACCTGCATGTATTTGCCTCTCTTTACGGCTGGAACCTGTGCGGTCTGGCCGTGATCTGCCGGTTCAAGGATTTTCCCATTCAGCTGCATTCCCCCACCGTGATTTGTATTCACTGGCTCACCGCCATTGTGCTGGCACCTTTGGGGGTGTTTTACGGCTGGTTCGCCGTTCTGGCGATTATCGGGTACGCCTTTATTACCCTGGTGCTGTTTTTTAGCGGCAATCATACCCGGGAGGTGCCGTTATGAGCAGCACCCGGGAAAATGTCCGGCAATTTTTCAGCCAGTTCAAGCCCAGTGCCAAAGTGCTGGTGATCATCAATGCCGACCCGGATGCCATTGCTTCGGCCATGGCGGTCAAGCGCCTGCTGTGGCGAAAAGTGTCCGAAGTCGCCATTGCCCATTTCAACCGCATCAGCCGGCCGGACAACCTGACACTGATCCAGCTCACCGAACCCGGACTCAGGGACCTGGCCGAGGTGGACAAAACCCAGTTCGACCATTTTGTGGTCGTGGATTCCCAGCCGGATCATAACGAGGCCTTTGCAGGTATCGATTATACCGCCATCATCGATCATCATCCGGTGTCCAGTCCCAAGGCAGCCTATAGCGATATCAGACCTGGTTACGGGACCTGTTCCACCATTCTTACCGAGTATCTCAAATCCTGGAAGATCAAGCCGTCCCCCAAACTGGCAGCTGCCCTGATGATGGGCATTAAAACCGATACCGCCGATTTCACCCGTCAGGCAACCATTAAGGATATCCGGGCGTTTCAGCATCTGTACAAATTTGCGGACAACAATATCGTCACCAAGGTGGAGCGGGCGTTTTTCACCGACGAAGACCTGGATTTTCTGGGAAACGCCATCAAAAAAAGACAGGCGAAAAACAACCGGGTGTTCTACCATGCCGGGAAAATTTCCAAGCCGGATGAACTGGTGATAGTGGCGGATTTTTTCCTGACCATCGCCGGGGTGAACTGGTCCATTGTTTCCGGGGTCATGGACCGCAAACTGATTGTTATTCTCAGAAATGACGGCCTGCGCAAAGGGGCGGGAAACACCGCGAAAGAAGCCTTTTCACAATTCGGTTCCGCGGGCGGGCACAAGACCATGGCCCGGGCGGAACTGTCCCTTCAACTGATCCGAAAGGATACCGGCAGTGTGGCCCAAAAAGTCCTGGCTGAGTGGATCATGGACAGGATTGCGCAAACCGCCGGCAAAAAAACTGAATGAGCCATGTCTGTGGATGGACACATGGGCCTTAGAAGGGCTTTGTTCGGGTGCGAAGTAGATAACCGCAGAAAAAAAAGGGGTTACCGGGAGGTTGTTATGGATACCAATAAAATTCTGGTGGCAATTGACGGGTCTGAAAATTCAAAACGGGCGGTTGAATATGTGGCAGATATCGTCAACGGTTGCCGTGATTTTGAGATTATGCTTTTGCATATTGAACGGTTGCCCGATCGTGATATTTTTGCCGATGAAAACGCCTGGAAAAAGGCGTGTGTGGCGCACCGGCAGAAGATAGAATCTTTTTTGTCAGATAATAAACAGATGATGGCCGATTGCGGCATCCCTGAAAAAATGGTGTGCACCGATTACATTGAAAGCTGTCATTCACCGCTGGCAGAAGAGCCTTCCTATTGCAGCCGGGGCACAAGCATTGCCCAGGATATTTTGCATGTGGCGGAAACAGGGCATTTTGGCACTGTGGTTATCGGCCGCAGGGGGGTATCCAAAGCCGAGGAGTTCATGTTCGGCAGTGTGTCCACCAAAATTATTCATTCCGGGAAAGACTGCACCATCTGGGTTGTGCAATAGCCTGTTTTCTTCCATGATGGATTCGGTTGTCAGGTCCATCTCAAAGATGGATTTCGTCCAGTTGATGGATGTGACCCAATGCAGAGACAACAGCACTTTTCTTCCACCGGGCAGCCAGTTGCGGGTGTCAACCACCACATACCGAAGGGCCCAGGTATCGTCATCTAAAATAAAATCCTCCATATGACCGATGTCTCCGTCTGATGCCTTGATAAAATATCCTTTGACTTCCTTGAAAGGCGAAGGTGATTTTCCTGTGTGGGTTCTGACACAGATTTATCGAGATCTTCATTCCCTGCGGCGGGAATTGGGTCAGCGGTCATTGTTCCCACAGCGGCAGGATAGGCTGCCTGACCCCATCGCCCCGGGCCAGCCCAGTAAAGTAAAAGGGATACCCATAATACCGGCCCCATCAACCAATTTACGGAGAACCGGGTTTGGAGAGATTCGGGTTATACGGCTTCATTTCCTCTTCGGTGAGTTTTCTCATGTTCTCTCCACAGCAGACAAGGTCACCGTCTTTGCCTTCGAGGACAAGCACCACGTTTCCGCATACGTCACATTTATAGATGTCATCTTTTTGGGTCATTTTTGTCTCCTTTCGTTAAAATAAAATGGTTGGGTTGCGCGTCTGTGAACTGTTGCCTCTATCAGTGCCTGATTCGGCCCCGTTTGTTATCACCATGCCCGCTGTATATAAACATTACAATACGGGTTTTCCTGTAAACCGGCTTCATGTGACACCCATTCCGCAACCCAGGATGTTGAAAATGCACCCGCATCCCCTTCATGAACATGGCTGCCTGGATATTCATGAAAAGAATGATTTTCCATTGGTTTTAGAAAGTGGGCGAATGCCGTTTTGTTTGTGCAGGATGCGCGCGGCAATTGACAGGAAATGATTCCTATCCCAGGCGTTCCAAATCCTTTGCCGCCAGCTGAATGGCCGATAAAAGAGTCTTCAGTGAAGCGGTTTCTCCATCCGGGGCCTGCTTCCGGAAACGGATGCGCTTGAATTTCTTCGGTTATGGTTTCAGGAATGGTTTTTGTGATCCGGGTCCCTTTTTCAGGATACGATTCGATATTCATTTCCCCGCCGATGGCAGTGATCCGTTACAGGATATTGAGCAGACCAAACCCTTTGCCTTGTGCACTTTCGATGACCCCTGTATCAAACCCCCGGCCCTGGTCCTCTTACCTGCCGGTTGATCGGGTCCAGGGTTTTCATCACCTCCCGAGCGTCTGAAAAGAGGTC
>JBFLKI010000193.1:0-6690 GCA_040883135.1 Desulfotignum sp.
AGGGGAATCCTGCTCAGATCCGATTGCGGCGAAAAAGGGCTGTGCGGCAAATGCCGGGTGATAGTCGATCATCCGGATCACCTGGCACCCCGGACCGAACAGGAGGAAAAACTGCTGAAAAAAAGAGGTCCTGAGCATCGCCTGGCCTGCCAGGCCCGAATCCTCAAAGGACCGCTTCGGGTGACGGTACCGCAAAACCTGATGGTGGGAAACGAGGTATTCGGCAAAACCGGGATCCAGGGAAAGTTCAGCACCAATCCGGCGATGCGCCGTTTTCCTCTGCCGGCGGACCAGAGCAAATCGGTGGGCGACCCAACGGTTCTCAGCTTAGAAGAAAAAATCCGTCAGGCCGTAAAAATCCGGTTCGCTGAAACTATCCATTTCACAGATCCCACGCCGCTGGCAACGCTGTCCGATCCGGCCATCTACACCCGGGATTTGACTGTGGTGGTTCAGGAAGATACGCGCGTTTCTGCCGTCTGTTCCGGCCTGCATCCGACTGGATGCGGAATCGCCTTTGATATCGGCACCACCACCATTGCCGCGTACCTATGCGACATGACTGAGGGAACCATTCTGGCGGCCAATGCCATGGTCAATCCCCAGCGCCGGTACGGCGAAGACGTCATCTCCCGGATCTCCGCCGTAAATGAAACCGGAGATGCCCTGAAGGCCCAGCAGCAGCTGGCGGCCGGAGCCATGAATCAGCTTATTGGCACCTGCCTGAAAGAAACCGGCCGCCACCGGGACACCATCGACCGGATCACTGTGGTGGGAAACCCCACCATGGAACATCTGGTTTGCGGATTCAATCCCCATACCTTAGGGCTCGCCCCGTATCTGCCGGTGTTTCAGGATGCGCTTGTGCTCCCATGCAAAGATCTGGGGATTCATGCAGGGGACAATGTGCCTGTGTTCATTTTTCCGGTGATTTCCGGATTCCTGGGAGGCGATATCCTGGCGGCCTGTTTAGGAGATCTGTCCCACACCCGAAAAGATACCACATTGATCATCGACATCGGCACCAACGGTGAGGTTATGCTCTGCTCTGAGGGCAAGATCTGGGCCACCAGCTGCGCCACGGGGCCGGCCCTGGAAGGGGCCCAGATATCCAGCGGCATGAGGGCCGCCACCGGGGCGGTCAGCCGTGTATGGGTGGAAAACGGCACCATTGCCCATGAAACCATCAACCAGGCCCCGGCCATAGGCATCTGCGGCACCGGAGTGATCGATATTCTGGCGGCCATGCGAAGAACCGGCACCATTCTGGAAGACGGGAAATTCGATCCGGACAAACCCGGCGTCACCACCGATGCCAAAGGATTCGGCAGGACCTTCACCCTGCCGGGCACGGATGTTCGGTTTATTCTCAAGGATGTCCGCCAGGTCCAGCTGGCCAAGGCCGCTTTGTCCGTCGGCATTCAGATACTGCTGGAGAAAGCCGGCATCACCCGGGTCGACCGGACCATTCTTACCGGCGCGTTCGGCGCCAAATTCGACTGGGAAAATGCCCGGGATATCGGCATGCTCCCCCCCCTGGTCTGTGAAAACGACATGATCGCCGCGGAAAACCTGGCCGGTACCGGCGCAGTCATGGCCTTGCTGGACAAAACCTTTGAAACCGAAGTTCGAACCATGGCCCGGCAGGTGTCATTCATCGATCTGGCTTCGGAACCCGGATTCGTGGAACGGTTTTCTGCCGCCACCCGGTTTCCATTCCTGGATTAGCATTGACAAAATACCAATCCCATGGATTACTGTTCATCAGAGTTCGACCGTTATGTATGACATTGACCAAAAAGAAAGGGGGAAAAAATGAAACCTGTCAACATCCTGTTGCTGACAATGTGTGCCTTTTTTATCGCCGGTAACTGCTTTCCGGTATTTGCTGCCGATTATGATCAGACCATTTCCATATTCCGGAAATCACCGGCGGTGCAGCCTTTTTTCGACAACGCATATGGCTATGCGGTCTTTCCCACTGTGGGAAAAGGGGCCATCGTTGTGGGAGGTGCCTATGGTGAAGGCCGGGTGTACCGGCAGGGTGAGATCACCGGCAAGGTCACCTTGTCCAAGGTGAGTGTGGGCTTTCAGCTGGGGGGCCAGGCGTTTTCCGAAATCATTTTCTTCCAGGACAAACGGGCCTATGATGAATTCACCAGTGGCCGCTTTGAATTTGACGCATCCATGTCTGCCGTGGTCATCACCGCCGGCGCCCAGGCAAAAGCCGGCACTGAAGGCACAACCGCCGGTGCCAGCGTCGGTCCTGACACGGGGGCTCAGGCCCCTATCGGATACACCAAAGGACTGGCCGTGTTTGTCCACACCAAGGGCGGGCTGATGTATGAGGCGGCCATCGGGGGGCAGAAATTCGAGTTCACGCCCCTCTAATGCCCGGCACGTTATGAAATTTGCGTGGATCCCCCGCCGGATTCCTCCGCTCCCGGGATCCACTCCAGTTCCACCTCGAATTTTCTTTTCAACCGTTTGCCCTGCTCCTCTTCCACCTTGAGCTGAATCTCCATGCTGGCAGGAAAGGTTACGGTCACTTCCTCCGACCCCTGACTCAAGGTCATGGTGCCGCCATCGATCTTGTCCGCAATCAGCCGCAACGTCTCGCTGATCTCTTTGGCAGTTTTTTTCTCTTGCGTCTTGAACAATATCGTTTCCCGTCCCATCACTGTCTTCCCCTGATTACTCCGGTTGATAAATGATATTGTCATAACACCTTTTTCCCGCGCATTCAATATGGATCCGGGTTGATATTTTTCAGGTCCTGTGATTCAATCATGGCATGAGTGAAAATGTATTCTATTTCATCCTGGTCCAGATGTCCGCCATTATGTCCGCAATGCTGGTTCTGGGGTCTCTGGGACACATGGTTTACCAGCGCAGAGAACCCCCGAGCATGATCGCATGGCTTCTGGCCATTCTTCTGCTGCCTTATCTGGCCGTGCCCCTGTATTTTATTTTACGGAGCCGGAAACTCAAACGACAGGAAAAAACAGCGCTCAAACTGGCTAAAAAAGGAGAGATCCCGGATTCGGAAGCCACACGTATCGACATGGTCCTCCGAAACAACGGGATTGCCGGCGCCACTGTCGGAAACCGGTTTTTTTTCTATACCGACGGGGTCAAAGCCTATAACATGCTCATGGATCAGATTGCCTCGGCCCGGCATACCATTCTGATCTCCACCTATGTCCTGAGTCCTGACCCGGTGGGAAAAAACGTGCTGTCAGCCTTGACCCGGAAAGCGTCCCAGGGCCTGCAGGTGAAGCTGCTCATCGACTGTGTCGGATCTCTGCCGCTTTATTTACGTCAGAAACCTCTGAGGAATTTGAAAAAAGCCGGCGGACAGGTGGCGTTTTACATGCCCCTGCTGACCCGGCCGTTCCAGAACTACATCAATTTGAGGAATCATCGGAAAATTTTCATTTTCGACGATCACACCGTCTTTTCCGGCGGCATGAACATTTCCAGAGAATATATGGGACCGTCCCCGTATGATCAGCGATGGACGGACATTTTGTTTTATCTTCAGGGTCCGGCCGTGTTCCACTACCGGGAAATTTTCACCGAAGACTGGAACCATACCGCCATAGAAAAGCTGGACCTGCCGGATTTTCTGCCGAACCCCTCAGGAGATGTCACCCTTCAGGTGGTGCCTTCCGGGCCGGATATCCAGAGCGATGCACTCTACGAAGCCCTGCTGTCCGCCGTTTTTTCCGCAAACGAACGTATCTGGATCGTGACCCCCTATTTTGTCCCGGATAAAAGCCTGATGCAGGCCCTGGTCATTGCCTGCCACCGGGGAGTGGATGTCCGGCTCATCACCCCGGCCGCATCCAATCACCTGATCGCCGATCTGAGCCGGTCGGGTTTCATGCGGGAGCTGGAGAGCAAAGGAGTGAAATTGCTGCTGTATCCCTGCGGCATGATTCACGCCAAAGCCATTCTGTTCGATGACCGGGGCGTGATGATGGGCTCCGCCAATTTTGACCAGCGCAGCCTGTTTCTCAATTATGAAGTGGTCAGTTTCGCCTATTCCAGATCCATTATCGATTCATGTGCCGCCTGGATGAAGGAGTTGATGGCGGATTGCACCAGCCGCATGCCACCGGCCGGACGATGGCGGCGGATCAGTGAAAATCTCATGAGCGTGTTTGCACCGCTGCTTTGACGGCCGGGGGCCTCACGAATGTTCAAACCGGATATCCCTTTACTGCGGTCCCCGTTGATCCTGGAAAACAAGATCATTCCTTCTGATTTCGGGATCCTGTGCTGGAACGTTCACAAGGAGAACCTGAAACCGGAGTTCGACACCATGATCAAAAACTGGATCCGGCAGTTTGACATGGACATTTTGATGTTTCAGGAAGCGGTATTTCCGGACAACTTGTTTTCCGTAGCCGGACTGCCCTATGCAGCCGCCGCCAATATCAAACTTTGGGGGCGCCATTTCGGGGTGCTGACAGCCGCCACCGCCGACATTCATACCAAAACCGATGTCATGTCCCTGGCCAGGGAGACCATGCTCACCACCCGCAAGAACATTCTCATGACCCGTTACTGGCTTGACAACGGCGATCTGCTGCTGGTGGTCAATGTGCATGCGGTCAATTTCACCTCCCTGGCCTGGTATGAATGGGAATTTTCCCGGCTGCTCAAAACCCTGCAGCACCATACCGGCCCCATGATTGTCGCCGGGGACTTTAACTGCTGGAACCGTTCCCGGCTCCGGATCATCACGGCGCTTTGCCGGGAGCTGGGCCTGAAACAGGCGCGGCCGGACCGGCCCCGCCTGGTCAAACAGTTTTTCGGATTCGAGCTGGACCGCATCTATTTCCGTCATTTGATACTGCGGCATATGGATGCCCTGGAAAACCGCATATTTTCAGACCACAACCCGCTTCTGGCAAAATTCTCCTGCACCAGCCCCTAGTGTCGCATCAGAATTTGCACTCTTTCATCGTCTGGGCAACTTCTCTGTAAACGTCGGAAAATCTGAGCATGCCGATGAACTTGTTTTTTTCCATCACAAACAGAGTGTCATGGCGATTCACCACAAACAGATGGAAGCATTTGGAAAGCGTATCTTCCGCATCCACTGTCTGGCCTTCATTGGGAATGTTTACAAAATCCCTGACATGGATATCCCCGGCCTTGCGGCATAGATCCTTGAACGGACTTTCCCACAGGTCATATTCTTTGCGCATGGAAGTCCAGATGTATTTAAGGCCGAATTTGTCAAGGGTGTCTTCCACATTCACCTTGTTGTATTTTCTTTCCAATCCCTTGAACAGATCGATGGGAGAGAGTTTTCCGATAATCTGCTTTTTTTCGTTTTCCACCAGCAGGATCCGCTGGGAGCGTTTTCCGGACAAAAAGGATTCCTGGGCGTTTTCCAGAGCGGAAAGCGCGTCAAACAGGGTGGCTTTGTCTGAAATTTTTGGAAAGTCATCTGTTGAAACCATCAGTTCCCGTACCTTCATTTTTTCCATATCTTCAGTCTCCTGTTGAAGGTCTTTTACCTTACGTATCCCGCACGAATTGAAGCCGCATGGGGTCTGTTTTTCTTGAATGTCAATCTTATCATTATAGAATAGGAAACCCCTCTGAAAGTCAATGGATTTTGCAAATTTCCCTTGAAAACAACCCGTCCGGCAGCTGACATCTCTCTGGATATGTGGTAAATACCTTGAGACCATCACATAACATTATTGACACTTGATTCCAACCAATGGAGAAACCCCATGGAAAATACCCGATTGACGGTCACACAAAAACCGGTGGATACGATTGAATCCGATCTGTCGGTCTATTTTGCTTTTCACCGCAAAGACCAGTCGCCTTCATGTGATCCAGCGGTAAAGGCCCAGGTGGAAAACGCCTTTGCGCTGAACGATTTTACCGGCAAGAACGATGATCAACTCCTGTACTACCCGGTTCCTGGAACTGGACAGAAAAAAAACAAAGGGAAACGGATCCTGGTTTTGGGAGTGGACACGGCTGACAGAGAGAAAAACCTGTCCAGATTTCTGGAAACCCTGCGCAAGCGGGGCGGGGATATCGCCAAAACCTGTGAAAAGGCTAAAGCCGGTTCACTGGCGGTCTGCCTGCCGAAAATTCCGGACATTCCTCTGGAAAAAGCGGCACAAGCGCTGACTGAAGGGATTCTTCTGGGGGATTACCGGTTCGGTAAATACAAACAGACAACCAGGAAAGAGACGGATTTTTCAGGCATCCATGGTATCTCGTTTTCCAGTGACGGAAAAACCGCATCGGTCAAAAAAGCGGTGGAAAAAGGCCGGATCGCCGCTGCCGCGGCCTGCTCGGCCAGGGATATGGCCAATGAACCGGGCAATGGATGGACAGCCAAAGAATTTGCCGATTACGCAAGCGCCCTGGCAGATATCCATGGCCTGAATTACACCTGTCTGGACAAAAAAGCGATGAAAAAACTGGGCATGGGCGGTATTTTAGGGGTGAATCAGGGATCTGCCACTCCGCCCTTTCTGGTGATCCTGGAATACGACCCCGGCAGAAAAGCCGATACTCTGCTGCTGGTGGGCAAGGGACTGACCTTTGATTCCGGAGGGATCAGCATCAAACCCGCCGCCGGCATGGAAGAGATGAAATATGACATGTGCGGCGGGGCCGCTGTTCTGGCGGCCATGTCGGCCGTGG
>JBFLKI010000194.1:0-4726 GCA_040883135.1 Desulfotignum sp.
CTGGGGGGGTTCGCGATCTTCTCATCGGTGTTCAACTACCTGCCCTTCCGGCTGGCGGGGGCGCCGTTTCACTTTTCCACGGAAATGACCACCCTGTTGTATCTTGTCTATATTGTCGGTATTTTCACCGGTCCCGCCGTCGGCCGGCTCAGTAACCGATTTGGCAGCGGTAACACCCTGCTGGCCGGAAGTCTCCTGCTTGGCGGGGCCCTGACCCTTATCCTGCTGCCTGCCATCACCGCCGTGATATTCGGACTGCTTGGCATCTGTGCCGGATTCTTCACGATTCATGCGGCAGCGGTGGGGGCGCTCAACCGGAAACTGTCCAGCGGACAGGGGCGGGCCAATGCGATTTACGTGCTGTTTTATTACATCGGGGGGTGGGTCGGCATCACCGGTGCCGGATTTGCATTTAAACTCAACGGATGGCATGCACTGGTTTATGTTTCCATGCTGTTTTTGGTCCTGCCGGTGATCGCCGGTATGGGCGAAAGGAAAAAAACTGTCTAACGATCAGCGATCCTTGCCACCAGGATCACCCCCATAATTCCGGCCAGGCCCATGGAAGCAAAGGTGATCCCCCAGGAAAAAATGGAGTGGCCCCCGCCGGAAAGATCTAAGACCCACCCGGCCGCAATGGTGCCTAAGGCGGCGGCACCGAACCCCCCCAGAGACTGCAGCGCCATGGTGGCACCCCGCAGGTCCGGCCGGGCCGATGTGATCACCCCGGCGTGGATGGCTGCGGAATCGCCCTGGAAAAAAATGGTATACACAATGCACAGCCCCATCACCCAGGCTGGATACACCCCGGCGCAGAAACCGATGGTCATGGAGATCAGCCCGGACACGCCCATGATCAGAATCACCATTGTTTTTCGGGGAAACCGCACCGCCAGTTCCGCACCGGCAATGCTGGCCAGCATGCCGGCAATGCCGGCCACCGCCATCACCGTGGTGGGGATCAGCCGACCTTCAGATCCCGGATGCAAAGACAGATTGAACGCCATGAACGCCACCAGCCAGGCCCGGGCTGCAAACATCTCCCAGGTGTGGCACATGTAGGCCAGAATATAGGCCCGGGCATTGCGGTTCTGCCACACCGGCCTGAAATCAAGGATGTGACGGTTGCTCACGGAAGAGGAGGCAGGCGGCGCAAGGGGTTTCAGTACCGTGGCTGCCAGCACCAGAGCCAGACCAGATCCGGCAGCGGCGGCGGCAAACGCGGTTTCCCATCCCCACCCTTGGAACAGCTTTCCGGTGATAAAAAACGATCCGCTCATGCCCAGACCGAAGCAGGCGGTGTAAAAGGCAATGCTACGGGGCTGGACAGACGGGGCCAGCCGGTCCATGAGTGCTTTGAGCCCGGGGATGAAGGTACCGGCCAGCGAAATGCCGCACAGGGCCCGGAAAAGAAGGGCCGACCAGAATCCGCCGGCAAGATATGCAAATCCCAGGTTGGATATGATGCCGATGCCGCAGCCGGCCAGGTAGATCCGCCGGGCATCCATCCGGTCGGTAAGGCTTGTGAGCACGGGCACCGCTACCGTATATCCGATAAAATAGATACCGTTGATCCATCCGGACTGGTTTCCGGACAGCTCCCAGATCTGCATGAAATGAGGCAGCAGCGCGGGAAAGGCAAACACCCCCATCATGCCGGCCACCTCGGCCACACACAGACACACGATGGTCACCACCGGGTGGGTGAAATCACCGGCAGGCGGCAAAGGCATCTTTTTTTCTGGCTGTAAAGGTGTCATGGTCATTATTTTTTCAATCAGTCTGAACTCTGAAGGAAATCTTGTCAAACACAAAAAAACCGAACCTATCCAAAATCGACCGGTCCGGAGAAACCACGGTCAGAGCCCTGCTGGGAAATCCGACCCTGGTCCCGGCAGGCGACCCCACGGTCTCCCTGGACGGCCCCACTACCGCGGTTCCTGGCCCTATTTCCGGTCGATGGGATCTGCCTGGGTCTGGCCGGCGCTGAGGATACGGTATTTTTTTAAACATGCTGAGCCCAGACGGTCGTCTTTCAACATGCGCTCAATCCGGTTGTCTTAAGCCCTGACCTGTGCTAAAAATCCATCAGGTGTCATTAACCTTTTTTGCTCGTGGGAAAGATATTGAATGAACTCTGACACGCCACATCCAGCATGGACACCACCGGTTTCCATGCCCGGCCGGGACAATCCGGCCCTGTTCACCGACCTGTACGAACTCACCATGCTCCAGGCCTATTTTCATGAAAATATGACACAGGAGGCCGTATTCAGCCTGTTTGTGCGCCGGTTGCCCCCGGAACGCAATTTTCTTCTGGCCTGCGGGCTGGACACGGTCCTGGATTATCTGGAAAATCTTGAGTTCACCAAAGACAGCCTGGCGTATCTCCGATCCCTGGGTCAGTTTTCCGAACCCTTTCTGACGTGGCTGGGAAATTTCCGGTTTACCGGCAGTGTCCGGGCCGTGCCCGAAGGCACCCCGGTATTTGCCAATGAACCAATTCTGGAAATCACCGCACCCCTGCCCCAGGGACAGGTGCTCGAAACCTTTGTCATGAACCAGATCCACCTGCAGACCCTGCTGGCATCCAAGGCCCGGCGGGTGGTGACCGCAGCCCGGGGCCGGGCAGTGGTGGATTTCGGAGCAAGGCGCATGCATGGTCTGGATGCGGCTCTCAAAGCGGCTCGGGCGTTTCATATTGCCGGAGTGGCTGCCACTTCCAATGTGATGGCCGCAAAATGTTACGGCCTGCCCGTGACCGGTACCATGGCCCACAGCTATGTCCAGGCCCACGACGATGAAGCTGAAGCGTTCAAGGCATTTGTGTCCAGCTTTCCGGAAACCGTTCTGCTGGTGGACACCTATGACACTCTCCGAGGCATTCGGCAAGTCATTGAACTGGCAGATATTCTGGGAAAAGATTTCAAAGTCAAAGGCGTGCGACTGGATTCCGGGGATCTGCTGGCCCTGTCCCGGGATGTCCGAAAAGCCCTTGATGATGCCGGTCTGAAACAGGTGGAAATTTTTGCCAGCGGCAATCTGGATGAATACCGCATTGCCGAACTGACAAATGCCTGGGCCCCTATCAACGGATTCGGGGTGGGCACGCACATGGGGGTCTCACTGGATGTGCCGTGCATGGATATCGTATACAAACTGTGCGAATACGCCGGTGAAGGAAAGTTGAAGCTGTCCAGTGGCAAACCGGTGCTGCCCGGCCCCAAACAGGTATTCCGTATCGAGCAGGCCGGCCGGTTTGTCAAAGATGTCATTGGATGCATGGATGAAGATCTGCCCGGGACCCCTCTGCTTGAACCGGTGATGCACAATGGACAGCGTCTGCCGTCAGGCACCCGGGATCTGAACGATATCCGGGATTATGCGGAACAACAGATAGCCAGACTGCCGGAATCAATTGAAGGCATTCATCCGGCAGATCCCCCTTACCCTGTGGAAATAAGCTATCGGCTGACATCTCTCCAGCAACGGATTCAAAAAAACCTGACCAAGTAAAGCATCTTCGGGCCAAAACTTCGAATCGTGACATACAGGAGCAACCCATGCACCCGATCAATTTTTCACAGATTGACAATTTCAAGGTGGGTCATGCCCAGAACCTGACCGCAGGAACCGGATGCACCGTGATCCTCTGCGAATCCGGTGCGGTGACGGGTGTGGATGTGAGAGGCGGGGCACCAGGCACCCGGGAAACCGATCTGCTGGATCCGGTGAATCTGGTGCAGCAGGCCCATGCCGTGCTCCTCACCGGCGGAAGCGCATTCGGCCTGGATGCGGCCGCCGGTGTCATGGCGTTTCTGGAGGAAAGACAGATCGGGTTTGACGTGCAGGTGACTCATGTGCCCATTGTTTGCGGTGCCGCCCTGTTTGATCTTACCGTGGGGGATTTCCGGGTCCGACCGGACAAAGACATGGGGTACCAGGCCTGTGTCAATGCCCGGCAAGACGAATCCGCCCAGGGAAATGTGGGGGCCGGCGCCGGTGCCAGCGTGGGAAAACTTCTGGGTATGGATCGGGCCATGAAAGGCGGGCTGGGCAGTTTTGCGTTTCAGGCCGGGGATTTGAAAGTGGGGGCGCTGGTGGCGGTGAACTGCCTGGGGGATATACTGGATCCTGTAACCGGCCAAAAAAGAGCCGGGTTACTGAACACGGATCGCACCGCCATGGACGATACGGAAACTCAGATGGTGAATTCACTGTCAGCCGGATCCAACCTGTTTGCCGGCAACACCAGTTTAGGGGTGATCGTCACCAATGCGGACCTGACCAAGGCCCGGGCCGCCAAACTGGCATCCATGGCCCAGAACGGATTTGCCCGTACCATGCGGCCGGCCCATTCCATGTTTGACGGGGATACCATTTTTGCCATGTCCTGCGGCAAGGTGTCTGCCGACCTGAGCGTGGTGGGACTGATGGCGGCCCGGGCCATGGAGCGGGCCGTGGTGGCGGCTGTGGAAAATGCCCGGTTTCTGTTCGGGCTTCCCGCCTGCCGGGATCTGGCCGGCTGATCAGGCAGCATGGTGGAGCCCTAAATACCAGGTGGCGATACCGAAATAGATGATCACCCCCCCGATGTCCGCCACTGACGTCACCAAAGGTGCGGAAGCTGTGGCCGGGTCCAGTTTGAACCGGGTGAGCAGAAACGGCAGGGACATGCCCAGAAGGCTGCCGAACAGCACCACGCACACCATGGCCAGAGACACGA
>JBFLKI010000003.1:0-5847 GCA_040883135.1 Desulfotignum sp.
ACAATAAGATACGGTTGGATTCGGATGCCATCTGTTCGAGGCCGTTTCCGGTCCGGCAGGGCCATCACCCAGGAATGGACCACCAGGCTCAAAGAAAAGCCATAGGTGGTGCGATGGACATAATAATCAATATTTCTGGGAATCGTTTCATATTCAAACGGATAACCCAATTGTTTGAACAGGGTTTTCAGTTCAGGCACCTGTTTCCAAGCTGGAAACAATCCGTCAGGAAGCAGAGCCGGAGAATTTACTGCTCCCTAACTGTTGTTTTTCCAAAGCTTTTAGGGCCTTTACGGTATGTTCCGGTTCAACCCTGTCAGTATGATCCGCACTGACAATGGCATATTGAATGATTCCCTTCTGGTCTATGATATAACGGGCTACCAGGGGCAGCCTCCATACATCGCCGCTGTTGTATTTTTTCAGATCGATACCCAACTGCAGGTATGCCTGCTTGAGCTCCTCGCTAAAAGTATAGATGAGGCCGTATTTTTCACCCACATTGTTTCCTGGGTCACTCAAGATCTCCATCGTAAGTTCTTTTTCATCCTTAAATTTTTGGGAATGGGCCTTTGTCTGCGGAGAAATCATTAAAAGAGTGGCTCCCAAAGATGTGAATTTTGACTGAGCCTCTTGCAGAGCTTCCAGCTCAAGGTTGCAGAATGGTCACCACCGTCCTCTATAAAATCCCATAACAACCGGACCTGAGGAAAGGGTGTCATTGAGATTAATGTAATTTCCGCGGGTATTTTCCAGTGTGAAATCCGGTGCCTTATCTCCTTTGGTAAGGGCCTTGTCCATAATTTTTGAATCTTGCAGTTCTTTTATGGCACGTCCCATAACCTCCTGGACTTCGTCCGGAGCTGAAGACTGGAATTCTGATTTTTTTTCTTTGATTCTCTGTGTTAAATTCATGAATGAACTCCTTGTTGATCTGCTTTATCTTTTGAGGTTTCCGGTAATTTCCGGTTCGGGCGGGCTCCGGAAATTACCGGAGCATCGTGAACATTATTTTAAGTGATCATTGGAGAAGCTGCCATCAGTAAATTGCTGTATTTTGGGATGCCAGATCATGCAGACAATTGCGGCAGACATTGCGCAAATTTTATTTACTTAATCCTTGGCGGCATTTTCCGCCAATTTTATTTTCTGCTCCTGCTTTTGTTGCCGGCAATGACCTTTTCAATGTCCGGCAGTTTCGCACATCCCTGCAGGACAAAGACACACAAACAGGTAAGGACAGAGCATACAGGGCAGAGCCATTGTTTAAAACCGGTTTGTAAAAGGATGCGGGAAGAGAAAGTCATGCCATATCATTTCCGGGTCATCATTTGAAGAAGGTCATGGCAGTCCGACGTGTTGATGACATCTGCGGGCGCCAGCCAGCCGCGTCTTGCCTGGTCGATACCCAGCCTCAGGTATGACAGGCCGCCCGTATCATGGGCATCACTTGAAACAGCAATTTTGACACCCATGTCCCGGGCAAGCCTGCAGGCCTCATCGTTTAAATCCAGGCGGTCCGGCTGGGCATTGAGTTCCAGAAAACAGCCGTTCTCTTTTGCAGCAGCCATGACTTTTTCCAGGTCCACGGCATAGGGTTTGCGCCGGTTGATGAGACGGCCGGTGGGATGTCCCAGGATATTGAAACAGGGATTTTCCATGGCTTTGATAATGCGCTCGGTCTGTTTTTTCCGGGACAGGTGATGGGAAAAGTGGATGGAACAGACCCGCACATCCAGTTTTTTCAATATGTCATCAGGCAAATCAAGGCTTCCATTTGCCCGGATGTCCACCTCCACCCCTTTGAGCACACGAAAATTTTCCAGACGGTCATTGAGCGCTTCAATTTTTTCGATCTGTTTTTCCAGACGACGGGTATCCATGCCATTGGCGATGCGGACCTGCACAGAATGATCTGTGATGGCGAGATATTTGTATCCCATGTCCTGAGCGGTTTGCACCATTTCTTCAAGATCGGCCAGGCCGTCGGTCTCAGTGGTATGGACATGCAGATCCCCTTGTATGTCCTGTAACTGGATCAACCGGGGCAGCCGGTCCTGTTCCGCCGCTTTGATTTCACCGGTATGTTCCCGAAGTTCCGGTACGACAAAAGCCAGGTCCAGGATCTCATAGATCTGTTTTTCATGGGAAACGGAGATCTGTTTTTTCCCTTTGAAAATACCGTATTCATTGATTTTCAGGTTTTTTTTCACGGCCCGTTTCCGAAGAGCGATATTATGGGCTTTGGATCCTGTGAAATGATGGAGCCCCGCGGCATAGTCAGTCGGGGCAAGGACCCGAAGATCCACATGAAGACCGGACAAGAGCACTGCCCGGCAGAGGGTTTCGCCCCTGGAAATAATTTTTTTTATATCTGCATATGCGGTGAAATGTTCTATCACCTTTTCAGGTGAGTCACTGCAGATCAACAGATCCAGGTCCCCGACGGTTTCTTTGCGCCGCCTGAAACTGCCGGCCGGTGTTATCCGGTCAATATCCTGTGCTTTATGCATATGGGCCAGCAAAGGCGCGGCCCGTTCTTCCGCCTCAGACAATAAGATACGGTTGGATTCGGATGCCATCTGTTCGAGGCCGTTTAATACAGATTGTTCGATTTTTTTTCCAAAGCCCTTTACGGTGCGGATTTTTTTGGCCCGGGCAGCGGCTTTAAGCTCTTTTATGGTGGAAATGCCCAGTTCCTGATACAGCTGTTTTACCCGTTTGGGACCCAGATGGTCAATCTCCATCAAACGGGGCAGTTCTTCGGGCAGACGGCCTTGTATTTCATCGAGCTGTGTAAAGGTTCCTTTGGAAACAATCTGCTTTATCTTGTCTGCAAGGTCCTGGCCGATACCCGGAAACCCTGTGAGATCCTTTTTGTTTCTGATCAGGTCAGCCACTGGCCGGGCCAGGCCGTTTACGGTCCGGGCGGCATTGCGGTACGCTCGGACCCGGAAGGGATTGGCGCCTTCAATTTCCAGCAGATCCGCCATGCGGTTGAGCTGTTCGGCGATATCCGTGTTTTGCACCGGCATGGATCGGTTGTCTCCTTATAGTGTCGATGACAGCCACTCAAAGGTGAAATTTTCGGGTATTCCCCACTGTCAAATCATACAGGTTTTCCTTGAATCCGAACTTAAAGGTGTTTTCCGGGCTGCACAACAGCGTGATTTTGCACATGTCCTGGGTGGTTTCAAAGTCAAGGGTGCTGCCCCGGTACCGCACCTCCATTTTCAGTTTTTCAAGCACTTCCGGCAGTTCCGGGTTGACCCACAGGATATTCCCCCGGGTTTTTATGCCCAGATAGGCTTCCTGGAGAATATTTACCGATCCGGCCATGGCGCCCAGGTGGATACCTTCCTGGGTGGTGCCTCCCTGAATATCATCAATATCGCTTTGCAGGGCTTTTAAAAAAAACTTCCAGGACCGCTTCCGGTCCGACCGGGCCAGAACCCAGGAATGGACCACCCAGCTCAACGAGGATCCATAGGTGGTGCGGCGGACATAATAATCGATGTTTTTGGGGATCGTTTCATATTCAAATGGGTAATTCAACTGTTTGAACAGGGTTTTCAGTTCAGGCGCGGAAAACAGATAAAACAGCATGAGCACATCCGCCTGCTTGGTGATCTTGTAATTGTTTGGACTGTCTCCTTCGGCTTCCAAAATGCGGTCCATGCGCTGGATATTGGGATATTTTTCCCGGTATTTATCCCAGTCCAGTTCCTTGAGCCG
Source organism: Desulfotignum sp. (assembly GCA_040883135.1). Taxonomy (GTDB): domain Bacteria; phylum Desulfobacterota; class Desulfobacteria; order Desulfobacterales; family Desulfobacteraceae; genus Desulfotignum. The sequence goes on from JBFLKI010000003.1 coordinate 3,736, forward strand.
GTCGTAATGTTCAAACTGGCTGATGATGTTGTCATCGTGAAAGATGATCCGCATTTTCCGGCTGATATCCCACCACAGATCTGTTTCAGATTCTGTGATGTTCAAGGTTTCACAAAGTTCTTCAATGCGGTCCTTGGGCAGAACTTCCAGAACCTGCAACGCCTGGGTCAATACCCAGGTTGCCATGACATTGGTATAGGCATTGTTGTCCAGCCCCGGCTCATCCGCATCCGGGTAGGCTTCATGGTATTCGTCGGGTCCCATCACCCTGCGGATTTCATACCGGTCGAGATCCTTGTTATAGGTGGCCATGCTTGCCCAGAACCGGGCAATTTCCAGCATCACTTCCGCCCCATATTCGGACATGAACTGTTGATCCCCGGTGGATTCAAAATATTTCCAGATATTGAATGCAATCGCTGCATTGACATGTTTCTGGAAATGGGAATTATCCGGAATCCACCGCCCGGATTTGGGGTTCAAATGCATGGTCTGGGTTTCTTCCCTGCCGCTGCTGGCACTTTGCCAGGGAAACATGGCCCCCTTGAATCCGGCTTTTTTCGCAGCGGCCCGGGCCGTATCCAGCCGGCGGTAGCGGTACAGCAGAAGAGACCGGGTGATTTCCGGATGCTGCAGGGTGATAAACGGGTAAATATACAGTTCATCCCAGAAAATATGCCCCCGGTAGGCTTCTCCGTGCCAGCCCCTGGCAGGCACCCCCACATCCAGGTTAATCGTCTGTTTGGATACCGTCTGCAGCAGATGAAAGATATGCAGTCTGACCACCATTTCCGGGTGGTAATCGGGACGTTTTTTTCTGCGGTCGGTCATTTTGATGTCGGACCGCCGCCACAATTGTTTCCAGGCCATTGTATGGCTTGTCTGGATATCGTCGAAACCGGGGGCCCGTCCGTTCCTTGCCCTGGCGGCCAGACCACACTCGGAAATGGCAAAATCCCGGGAGGTATGCACCAGAACAACTTTTTCCACCACAATGGTCTCTTTCTGGTTGATATCCACGGTATAGCGTTTGCCCACATATCCATTGTCATCGATCAGCTCGGGCTCCAGATCCAGAACCTTGCCTTTTCTGGTTATCCGGGTCCTTGCCGTCATGGCCACCCGCAGTTCAGACTGGATGGTCTGTACTTTCAGATAAAGCGGACCATCCTGAACCGATTCACTTTCCAGAACTTCAAGATGCCGGCTGTTCAGCTCGCGGTACCGTTTGACCCCCTGGTTCTGAACCGTACCGTCGATGGCCGATTCCACCTCAAGGGCGCCGGTGTGGTTTTCACTGGTCAATGATACCCGCATGGCCGCCGTGTGGCGGTCTCCCATATGGACGATGCGCTGTTCTTCCATCCGGATACGGCGCGCCTGTTCGTCCTCAAAAACAATGATATAGGTGAGGATTCCCTTTTTCATATCAAGGTCCTGGCAATAGGAACGGATCGTTGCGGTTTCAGGAGATATCCACTGTCCATCAGTGAACCGAAATTTGAGACACAGCCAGTTGGGCATATTCACAAGGTCTTCATTTTCAATTTCTTTGCCGGCAACGACGGACGTCAGCCGGTTGTATCCCCCGGCCAGATAGGTGCCCGGATAATGGGTGTCACCGGCAGACACCTGGGCACTTGCCCCCCGGGTGGCGAAATACCCGTTCCCCAGTGTGCAAAGGGCCTCACGAAGTCCCTGATCCTGCGGTTTATAGGTTTCATAGGTTAAATTCCAGACAGTCATATTATCTTTCCTTTTCATCAAACAGGTTTTCTAAAAATGCGGCTGTTTCCCGGGTATTCTCCAGTACAAAATCAGCGGATGTCGGGTGAAAACTGCCCTTGACAACTATACTGGTGCCGATGGTGTTCAGGCTTTCAAATGCATCCTCGTCTGTAATATCGTCGCCAATATACATGGGATAATATCTGTCCAGTTTCAGGGTAAGTTTTTCCATCAGCCATGTCAGGGCTTTACCCTTATGCCATGCAATGTCGGGCTGCAGCTCAAACACCTTTTTTCCTTCAGTGATGCGCAGTTCAGGGTACTCGGTCTGGACTAGGCGGACGGCCTGTCTGACTTTTTTTGCATCTGCCTGTTTTACATTCC
>JBFLKI010000195.1:0-6432 GCA_040883135.1 Desulfotignum sp.
AAATCGGTTTTCAACGACCCCTTTGCAATGGCCGCGAACACCATGGCGGGAATGGCGAAATAAAACACCAGCCGGTTGGCCGGTCCGGCAAACCCCTGGGGAATGAAACCGTTTCGCCGGGCCAGCCAGCCCAGGAAAATCACACTGAAAATGGGAATGATGGTATTAAAAATCTGCATGAAGTCCGGTCTCAGCTGATCTTGAATCAATGGGAAGCCACCTTACCATGGATATTGATATTTTTTAAACAGTTATTTTCGAGGTTTGGCCCGGCGGGTCGGCACGGCCGTCAGCGGATTTTCCGGCCAGAAATGCTTGGGGTATCGCCCCATCAGATCTTTTTTCACTGACTGATAGGTATTTTTCCAGAAACTTTCCAGATCCTGCGTCACCTGGACCGGTCGGCCGGCCGGGGACAGCAGGTGCAGGGTCACGGGGATCCGGCCGTCGGCCACCGACGGAGTCCGGGTCTCTCCGAACATCTCCTGCAGCCGGACCGCCAGGACCGGAGAGGGCAAAATCTTACTGCCGTCCGTATACGACAATGGAATGCGGGAGCCGGACGGCACCACGATATGGGACGGGGCCATTGCATCGATCTGTTGACGGTCTTCCCAGGACAGCAAAGCCATGAGCGCTCCTGCCGGCTCCACCCGCTTCAGGTCGCGGGTGGAGCGGATTCCGGTCAGAAACGGCCCCAGCCAGGAGGAAAGCGAGTCCATCAATCCAGTGTCGGAAAGGTCCGGCAGGCGGGAAAACCCGGCACGGTCCCGCAAAAAACATACCCGGTGCCGCAGATGCATCAGCTTGCGGGTCCAGGGAAGCACATTCAGCCCCATCTGCCGGATGCCCTGAAGCATGGCCTGTTGTACCGCTTCCGGATCCGGGTCCGTGGATGGCGTCTCCCGGATCAGAATCCGGCCATACCAGGTCCGGCGCATGGCCTGAACGGCTTGCCGGTCCGGATCCCACACCACGGAATCCCGGATTTTTATCTGCTTTTTCCACACCTGCTCCAGTTCTTTTACCGGAACCGGGGCAGCCAGATGAATCACAGCGTTTCCGGGATGTCCTTCCACATGGGCCGCCAGAACATACTCATGCATGGACACGGTGTTGGGCTCCCTGAAAGACGCACCGCTGCCGGATGCCATGACATAGGACAACGGTCCTCTGCGGCGGGCCACCCGTTCGGGAAACCCCAGAGACAGGATGATGCCTGCTATTTCGGGATCGATGGAACTCTCACGGATTTTCAGTTTCCGGGCCAGGCGCCGGCACGGGGCCATCAGGTTTTTTGCGGCGGTCAGGACTTCCAGCCGGCTGCGGATATCCGGGTCATGGGAAAATCCGGGCAGGTCCGGGTTTTCCTCCAGCAGTACCGCCAGGCAGCAGGCCAGAAAACCGGTGCCGGACCGGTCCGCTGCCAGAATCATATGGGCCAGCCGGGGATGGATTCCGGATCCGGCAACCGCTTTACCGTGAGCGGTGATGCCTCCCTGGTCATCCAGGCATCCGAGCCGGTGCAGCAGATCCCTGGCCCGAGCAAATGCCGGGGCCGGGGGCGGGTCCAGCCATTTCAACGAATCCGTGTCCCGGGCTCCCCACAGGGCCAGTTCCAGGGCCACGCCGGCCAGGTCCTGTTCAAGGATTTCCGGCCGGGAAAACGGCACCAGCCCCTTGTGCACATGCTCGGACCAAATGCGGTAACAAATGCCGGGCCCTGTGCGCCCGGCCCGGCCCCGGCGCTGGTCCGCCGATGCCCGGGACACCGGCAGGGTCTGAAGCCGGGTCAGGCCGGTACCGGGAAAAAACATGGGCCTGCGCATCAGCCCGGAATCCACCACAACCGTCACCCCTTCGATGGTCAGAGACGTTTCCGCGATGGCCGTGGCCAGGACCACCTTGCGGAGATCCGGCGGGGATGGTGCCAGAGCGGCCTGCTGCCGGGCCGGCGACAACCGGCCGGACAGGGCGAACACCTGTACATTCGGCCCGGTCTTTTCCGCAAGTATCCGTTCCATGTGCCGGATTTCGGCAGCCCCGGGCAAAAACACCAGAATATCTCCGGCGTGATCCTTCAGTGCGGAAAGAACGACGGCCACACACCCGGTCAGCACCGCACCGAAAGGACCGGGCCCGGCCCGTGCTGCGGGCGGCGGCAGGTACACCGTGTCCACCGGCCACTGCCGTCCTTCAGACGTAATCACCTTCACCGGGTCCAGAAGCAAGCCCAGGGCGGTGGTATCCATGGTGGCGGACATCACCAGTACCCGCAGGTCCGGCCGCAGTACCTCGGCTGTTTCCAGGCACAGGGCCAATCCCAGATCGCTGTGGATATGGCGCTCGTGGAACTCGTCGAAAATCACCAGACCCACCCCTTCCAGGGCCGGATCCGTCTGGATCATGCGGGTCAGGATCGCTTCGGTGACCACCTCGATGCGGGTGCCGGCACTCACCCGGGTTTCCATGCGGACCCGATACCCCACGGTCTGCCCCACCTTTTCCCGGCATTGGGCCGCCATGAACCTGGCGCTGGTCCGGGCCGCCAGGCGCCTGGGCTCCAGCATGAGAATTTTTTTGCCGGCCAGCCACGGCGCATTCAAAAGTGCCAGAGGAACCCGGGTGGTTTTTCCAGATCCCGGCGGGGCTTGCAGCACCGCCCGTCCAGGATCATTCAACGCCGCCGCCAGTTGGGACAGCACCTGAGTCACCGGCAGGTCTGATTGAGAAAAAAAAGGGGATCCCCTATTGTTCTTCACGTTTTTTTTGGGTAAGACCATGTCAGAGAAGATAAATCATGATGACAAACAGGAGTCGCTGATATGGCATCTGAAATGAAACAGATTATCGTCCCAAAAGAAAACGCGGTTTTCTGGATGGATGAAAACGGTTTCTGGCATAATGAGCACGGTAAATTTGAACACCCCAAAATCATAGCGTACTTTCATAAATCCATCCGCAAGGACGACCAGGGATACCATGTGTATCAGATCCGGGACGGGTGCGAGGAAAAAGTCTATTTCCCCTATGAAGACACCGCCCTGTTCGTGGTGGACATCAAAGACTTCCATACCCTGGTATTGAACACCACCGACACCATTGCCCTGGACCCGACACAATTGTTCATCCGGGACGACAACCTGTATGTTCAGACCCCGGAGCATTGCATCAAATTCGGCCAGGGAGCATTGATCAAACTGGCCCGACATATCGAGGAAAAAGAGGACCGTCTGTTTCTGGTGCTGGACGGCACGGCCCATGAAATAAGTCAGGCGCCGCCGTCATCCTGATCCGCTTGTCCCGCCGGCAGTCATTGCTGCCGGCAGACGATCTGTCGCAATAAGATCCGGCTCGGGCCGGACCGGTTATCTATGACATTCGATACAGGCCACGGGTCCGGCTGCGGGCAGTTCTTCCTCATCAGTGATACCGGCATTTATAAAGGCATTGCGTTCCTGCTGCAAGTCCCTGTGACACGGCAGGCAGGCATTGTGATAGGCGGCCAGAAAATAATACACATTGGCCGGATCCTTGATGTTCCGGGTGGAAGGGTCCGGTTCGAGCTGATCATGACAGCCTTCGGTCATACAGCCTTCCACTTCGCTTTCTCCGTCCCAGTCATGATGGCACAACTGGCAGGAATAGTCAAAATGAGCGCCGTGCGGAAATTCCACGGCCGGGCGTCTGGCATCCACTTCCTCCGGCGGGCCGATGGTCAGGGTGCCCATGGGAACGGGCATCATTTCAATGTCATGCACCGGTTCGGCATGGGGTTCCGGATGACACCCTTCACAATCGATGGGACCGGTGTAAAAGCGCTTCATGCCGGCAGCCTTCTGGGCGTTGAGTTCATTGCGATGGCAGTCCCGGCAGGTCTGGTGATAGGCCCCGGCCAGAGACTTGATCCGTTTTTCCCCCACCGGGGTGGTGCCGGGAGGAGCGGCCCACAGGTTTTCATGGCATCCGGCTGCAGCACAGCTCTGGACCTCGCTGTTGCCGTCCCACTCATGATGGCAGTCCTTGCATGAATAGGCAAAATGAAGGGAATGGGGGAACACCACCGGTGACAACGCCGGTTCACGTTCGGCATCGGGCGGGGCCATCAGGGTCATGGTGCCGGTGGGCAGCATCAGCTGTTCCGGATCTTTTTCTGCCAGTACCAGGTGCTGACCCAGCATTACCATCAACGCGACAATGCAGCAGACCAAACGCGCATATGATTTCATCGTGTCCCTCCAGTGTGTAATATTCATCAGGTATCCCCTCTGCTGGCAAAAAATATCAGCCGGGGTCGTGTCCAGTTTTCATGTCACATGATCTATATAAATTGTTGGCAACAAAATCAATATGTAATCGCGGGTTTTTTTGTCCTGGGCCGGAAAAACGGCCTGATTTCTCACATGTCCCGGTACAGGATGCCGGTCATGCATCCCACCGCGCCGTTGGCTTTCTGCAGCTCATCCACCGGCACCGGAATGCAGTGAATACCCGATTCTTCATAACCGGCAACAGTTTCGGGATTTCCGGCCGGCAGCATGATTTTTTTAGGTCCCAGCACCACAAAATTAAAGGCCATGCCGGAGAGTGCCTCGGCTTCACTGGGCAGCGGTTTTATCTGAAAACCCCTGTCTTTCAAGGCTGTGACCAGGGCATAGGGGGTTCTTCGGGGCCAGACAAACGCCAGGTCCTTGTCCACAATCCGGAGCATACCCATGAAATGCATGGTGCCAAAAGGCAGATCAAACGCCAGGGTGGTGATACCCATTTCCGAGAAAAGCGAGGAGATCTGATCGATGGCAGCCTGGTTGGTGCGCAGCCCCCGGCCGATGACCGCGGTTTCAGAGTCCAGCCACATCAGATCCGCCCCTTCGAACGTGGCCGTGCCGGTCAAAGTCCTGAGAACAGGGATGCCCAGCATTCCCAGGGTCTGGGCCACCCACCGCTCTTCCCCGGCCCGGATCGTGGAAGCCGGCCGGGCCAGAATCGCCCCCTGGGGGGTCATGGCCACCAGATCCGCACAGTACAGCTGGTTGGGCCGGACCGGCATCCCCGGAGTCAGCGCCTCAACCGTCACCTGATTTTCACGAAAAATCGTCACCATGTGATCATGTTCTTCCCGGGCTTTTTTCACATCCAGGGCACCTGCCAGCTGAAACGCGTTGACCTGGTCACGGGATACGGACAATTCCGGTCCCGGCCGATGCACCAGTACGGTTTTCAGTGGTTTCCATTCACTGTCCAGGCCGCAGCCGGTCCAGATATCTCCGATTTCCATGGCATGGCTTCGGGTTCTGGGAGACCAGCCTTCTCCACCGAACGCCGCAGTATCAAAAGAATTGTTCATTTTCCGCTTTTCCCCCTTTCACATCTGTGAACCCATCACAAAACCGGTTCCCGGATTTCCGTTCAGGTCTGCGCCACCTGCCTGCATGAACTGGCCGGTCAACCGTCTTTACCCGTCCTGGATGGATATTGCAACCACAAAAATGGGGTGCGGCCCGATTTCGGCAACAGATCTATTGACAAATACGGATTTAGAACCACTTTCAATTGAGGCCGGGTTCATGCACACCCATGAAATAAACAGAGAAACGCCCATGAAGGTAGTATTTTATCTGATGCGAAGCATCTTGTATGTACGGTATTTTTTTCATAAAGTCACCGCCACCGGTTCATTTGGCCGCCATCAGGCCCGCTATGAAACCTTTGTACCTGAAATTCAGGGCAATCCGGTCAAGGCCGGTCTATACCGCCATCATGTAAAACAGTTCCATGAATCCTCCTGTTCTGTGGCATCCGTGGCCTGTGTGGTGAACACACTGCTGGAAAGCCAGGGCCGGCTGCCGGAAAGGCCGGTGTCCCAGCAGGATCTTCTGGACCGGGTCACCGCCGCCCACTGGAAGGAAAGAATGGGGCCTGACGGATACCAGGGACGGCGGGGACTTCCTTTGCCGGTGCTGGGACAGGTGGTGGAAGCCAGCCTCCAAGTCTTCAACATCACTCATCAGGGGGTCGAAGTGGTGCAGGCCACCCGGGCTCCCGATAAAACCGTTGCTTTTTGTCGAACACTCAGGAGACGGCTGGCGCGATTTGACAAAACAGGAGAGGGTATCATTATCGCCCACTTTGATCAGGGCACCCTGGTAAAGGATCTCAACATTCCCCACATCTCACCGGTGGGGGGATTTGACCTGGACACCGGCGAGGTCACGATTCTGGATGTGGATACATCCCAGATATATCCCTACACCATCCCCTTCAACCGGTTCTACCGGGCCATCTCAACCAACTACCTGCATCTGTTTCATCTGTTCGGCTACGGTCGGGGCGGGTACGTATACATAAGAAAATAGGGGTCAGGGTTTTCTTATTTTGGTTTTTTTTTGGTTAAAAAAAATACAAAAAATAAAAAAATTACCCAAAAGCAAA
>JBFLKI010000196.1:0-6962 GCA_040883135.1 Desulfotignum sp.
GACAGCATGATGCCGCCGGTAAAGTTGAACCCTGTGAGTGATGGAACATTCATTTTGACCGGCATGCCGGAAAAAAGCCACGCCAACGCGGGCAGACCCAGGGAAAACAAAACAAACGCCCACAGCACCGGAAAATCTTTGCCCGTGGAAAATTTTCGCTTTTTGGCCCAGTATTTGATGCCAAAAGAGATGACCAGCCCCAGAATCAGGGCCAGCACCATATAGAAATGGGCTGGATGGGACTCGGGAACAGCCAGGGCCACCCCCCGGTTACTGATGAACAGTCCGGCAAAGGGGTGCAGTGCCTGCCTGGGTGCGGGAAAGGTTTCATAAAACAGGGCATACCAGAAAAACAGCTGCAGCAGCACCGGGATGTTCTGCATCACTTCGATGTAGAACATGGCCATTTTTCTCACCAGCCAGTTGGTGGACAGCCGGGCGACCCCCACAAACAGCCCGATGATCAGGCACAGCACAATGCCGATGAACGAGACCTTTAAAGTATTAAGCGCTCCCACCAGCAGGGCTTTGCCATAGGAGTCCGCGGCCGAGTATGGAATGAGGCTTTCACCAATTTCAAAGGCGGCCTCGGACTGCAGGAACCCGAAACCCGAAGCAATGGACTGCTTTTCAAGGTTGGTCATGGTGTTGTCCACCAGGTACCAGGCCAGCAGCCCCACCAGGAGAAAGGTCACCACCTGGTAGCCGATGGCCCGTTTTCCCGGATCCAGCCAGAAAGGGACTTTTTCTTCTGAAATGTGTGTCACCATGGCAAGGGTTGTCTTTGCAGTTGTTATACGGGGTGCCCCGGATCTTTTGCGTAAATCACAGGGCGCCCCGGTTTCAGATTAAGGTCAGGTTATCTGATGGGTGAGGCATACATCAAACCGCCGTCTGTCCACAGGGCGTTGAGTCCGCGGGGCAGTCCAAGCGGGGTGTCAGGTCCTACGTTGCGATCATATATTTCACCGTAGTTGCCCACCTGTTTAACGATGTTATAGGCCCATTTGTCGTCCAGGCCCAGCTGTTCCCCCATGCCCGGGGTAACCCCCAGGAACCGCTGGATACCGGGATTGCCGGAATCCATCATCTGGTCGATATTTTTGGAGGTGATGCCGAACTCTTCCGCCTGGATCAGCGCCATCATGGTCCAGTTGACAATATCAAACCACTGGTCATCCCCATGGCGCACAACCGGGGCCAGTGGCTCTTTGGAAATGACTTCCGGCAGCAGTTCATAATCCGACGGGTTCGGGGCCACAGATCTCTGGGCTGCCAGCTGGGACATATCAGATGTCAGGGTATCGCACCGGCCGGCAAAAAAAGCTTTGTTCAGTTCGGCCGTGTTTTCAATGACCACCGGGTTCCATTTCATGTTGTTGGCCCTGAAATAATCGGCGGCATTCATTTCTGTGGTGGTGCCGGGCAGTACGCAAACGGTTGCACCGTCCAGTTGTTTGGCGCTCTTGACACCGAGGGCCTTGGGCACCAGGAATCCCTGGCCGTCGTAATAATTGACCTGGGCAAAATTCAGGCCGGATTTGGTTTCCCGGGTCAGGGTCTGGGTGGTGTTCCGGCACAGCACATCAATCTCTTTGGACTGGAGTGCCGGCAGGCGCTGCACTGCAGTGAGCGCAGAGAATTTCACTTTGGACGCATCGCCAAATACGGCGGCGGCAATCGCTTTGGCTGTGTCCACATCCAGTCCTTTCCATTCGCCTTTGTCGTCAGGCATACTGAAACCAAACACACCGCCGTTGACACCGGCCTTGATATATCCCCTGGCCTTGACATCATCCAGGGTGCCGGCCATGGCCATGGCCGCCAAGGCCAAAAAACTGATACAGGCAACAAAAATTTTACAAGCTCTCATAAGTACAGCCCTCCTCGCTTTTAGGTTAACATCTTGGGTGATACGGCAAAAACCATATCGTGATTCCGTTCATCCTATTAATTTAGCAGGATTTTCTACAAAATGGCAACTATTTTCTTTTCCGGTCAAAAAACAGTAAAATCAACCTGACCCGGTTGTCACCGGAGAAAAAAAAGCGTACAGTGCCGGCATGAAAAATCCATTGAAACTTTTCAGGGAACCGGTCAATGCCCTGTCCCATATGGCGGGCAGCCTGGCATCCATTGCCGGGCTGACACTGATGGTGGTGATGGCCGCCATCAAGGCGGACACCTGGCATGTGGTCTCGTTTGCGGTTTTCGGTACCACCCTGGTATTCATGTACACCGCCAGTTTTCTGTATCACGGGCTGAACCTGTCTGCCAAAACGATGGCGCTGTTCCGACGTATCGATCACATCATGATTTTTCTGGTCATTGCCGGATCTTACACCCCGTTATGCCTGGTGCCGCTGCGGGGTCCCTGGGGGTGGTCTCTGTTCGGCATCATCTGGGGAGTGGCCGTTGCCGGCATTGTGATCAAACTGTTCTGGATGAATCTGCCCCGCTGGATTTCCACCCTGATTTACCTGGGTATGGGGTGGCTGTGCGTGGCTGCGGTCTTTCCGCTGGTGCGGATTCTGGGACCGGCACCGCTGACCTGGCTGGCACTGGGCGGTCTTTGTTACAGCGTGGGGGCGGCAGTGTATGCTTTGAAGCGGCCCGATCCCTTCCCCAATGTGTTCGGATTTCACGAAATTTGGCACATTTGTGTACTGCTGGGCAGCGCCTGTCATTTCTGGCTGGTTTTCAGATATCTGATCGTTATGTGATCTGTCCCAAAAGGAGTGTTCCATGCAGATTCTTGATATTCGTAAATTGACCGATATGCGGCATTTGAACCTGGTTACCGTTCACTATCAGGACAAGACCGGCAGAGAGAAAACCTGGACCTACGCTTCCCGTTCCGGTCCGGCGGATTTCAGGGACACCCGCCCGGACCGGCCCGATGCCGTGGTAGTGGTGCCGTATCATGTCAAGGCACGCAAGCTGGTGATCATCAGGGAGTTCCGGGTGGTGCTGGGCGGGTATCAATACGGTTTTCCGGCCGGGCTGCTGGATCCGGGGGAAGGGGTGGTACAGGCCGGAAAAAGGGAACTGTTCGAGGAAACCGGTCTTGAATTGACCCGGGTGGTGGCCCGAAGCCCGGCCGTGTATTCCTCTTCGGGCATGACCGATGAATCTGTCAGTCTGGTATATGCGGAATGTGAAGGGGTGCCTTCCAGTGTCCATACCGAGGATTCTGAAGATATTCAGACACTGCTGGTCTCCCGCCGGGAAGCCGGCCGGCTGCTGGAAACACCGGACATCCGGTTTGATGTGAAAACCTGGATCGTGTTGAAGCAGTTTGCAGACCACGGGATGTTTTAAGAGACCCCGTCGTGTTTTCTACGGTCATATATTTTCTGGTGGCATTGATCATTTATGCCACATCCGAACTGTTTGACGGCAATGATCCCGGCAGTAGCGCCGGATGGCTGGAAAGCCTGGTGCTGGCCGTGGTTTTTTTACTGATCTGCCGCCTGACTTTCAAACGCCTGTCTGCCACCCGTGCCAAACAGGGCAATGTCAATCCGGACCGGGCGGTCTCCAGCGCCATATCCCGGCTGTCCGTCCTTGCGCTGATGATGTTTGGCGTGAACATCTACGTGTACCGTCTCAATACCGCGTTTTCCCATGTCCGGCTGTTTCAGGTCCTGCCCACCCTGGAAGCGCTGCTGTTTCTGGGACTGTTTGTCCTGTATCTGATCATGGTCTGGTATGCGGCCTATCCGGTTCAAAAAGACTGGTTTTCCCGTCCGGTGTCCCGCAGGCAATACATTGTTTCCCAGCTGTCTTTTTCCCTCCCGGCACTGCTGCCCTGGCTGTGTCTGTCCCTGTTTGTGGATCTCATCGGGCTTATTCCGTATCCCCCGCTCAAACAGGCGCTGATCCATCCCGCCGGAGAAACCGCGCTGATTGTCCTGTTCATGGCCGGTATCGCCGTGTTCGGGCCGGTGTTCATCAAAATCATATGGCAATGCAGACCCCTGGAAAATGGGCGTGCCAGATCCAGGATCGAGGCAGTATGCCGCCTGGCCGGACTCCGGTACGCCGATATTCTGATATGGGACCTGTTTGCCGGCACCATGATGACCGCCGGTGTCATGGGGCTGGTGGGGCGATTCCGGTATATCCTGGTGACCCCGGCACTGCTTCGGTCCCTGAATGATGATGAACTGGCGGCGGTCATCCTTCATGAAACCGGTCATGTGCACTACCGCCACATGCTGTGGTATCTGATCTTTTTTGCCGGATTCATCGCGTGCAACATCATGTGGTATGAACCGCTGATGCTTCTGGTTCTGGCGGCGGTGTCCCTGATTCCGGCCGCCTTTTTTCCGGAAATGATGGTGTCCCGGGTGCATCCGATTCTGATGGGTGCGGCTTTTATCGGTGTGTTCATCGTTTATTTCCGGTTCGTGTTCGGGTTTTTCATGCGGAACTTTGAACGTCAGGCCGATCTGTACATGTACCGGTTTTTTCCGGATGCCTTTCCACTGATCCGGACGTTTTATAAAATAGCCGCAGGCAGCCGCCAGGACATGGAACGCCCCAACTGGCATCATTTCAGCATCGGGCAGCGCATCCGGTTTCTGGAAAAATGTCAGGAAAACAAGAATCTGATCCTGCGGCATCACCGCCGGGTCCGGCAGATGACCGCTGTTGCCCTGGTCGGACTGGTCAGTGTGTGCGTCCTGGGCTATCATTTGACGTATGGACAGTTCAAACCGGGATTCGATAACTTTATTGCCGGCCGTCTCGTGTTTGAGCAACTGGAACTCGACCCTGAAAATGCGGATCTTCAGGTGGCGGCCGGAGACTTTCACTATGCCCGGCATCACTATTCAACCGCGATCGGTTTTTATGAAACCGCCGTGTATCTGGCCCCGGATCATGTGCATGCCCTCAACAATCTGGCATGGCTTCTGGCCACCTGCCCGCAGACCGATCTTCAGGATCCTGAACGTGCCCTGGACCTGGCCGGCCGGGCGGTGGCCCTGGCACCCCAGTCCCCGTTTGTCCTGGATACCTATGCCGAAGCCCTGTTTATCAATCACCGGATCACCGAGGCCGTGGCAGCGGCGGAAAAAGCCCTGGAGCTGTCCCGTGAGCGCCGGGACTACTACCAGGATCAGGTCCGGCGGTTTCAGCAATACCTTTAAAGGCCCACAGGCAGAAACACCATGCCCGCGGTCTGGTGAACCGTGCGGGTGATCATGCGGCCGTTTCTGGATGCCTCCAGACGGGCCATGGTATCCTGCAATGAAATCAGTTTTCCAAAAAGACGTTCAAAGCTCAGGTTCTGCACCGGCCCGCCGCACTGATTGGTTTCCAGGAACAGGTTGCCGTCCGGATCTCTTTTACTGGACAGACGCCAGACAAAAATTTCAATATTGCGGGCACTGTTGTAAAGATTCTGGGGATCCAGAAAATTCATGATAAACAATTCGCAGTTGCCTGAGTAGGATTCGTGAATCATGGTGTAAAGCCCCAGCATGACCGCTTGCACACGGTCCCCGGCATAGTCGGGGTCAAACCCCAGCTCGATCATGTCTGTCCAGTCAGACACTTGCGGTTCAGAAACGGCCGGGGGATGGGACAAGGGCAGGGGAGGACATTGAAAGATTTGGCGAATGCGGCTGTCGATGGTGGCTTGAGGTGTTTTCGAAAGCTCCCTGGAATTCATGTGGTAGAGTTTTTCCGTCAGGGTTTTGAGCAGAGAAACCGTCTGATTCAGGTGGACATCTCCCACCACATCCATATCGGTCTTGGCAAGACTTTTAATCCGGAAGTCCGAACTTCCGGCACAACCGTAGTTTCCAAGGGACAGGATCAGGCAGACACCGACAACGGAAAAATAACGAACCATAAACTCAATGGGTCCGGCCGGCCATATACTCCTGAACGCCCTGATGCATGGTTTTGACCGCCAGCTGGATGCAGTGATGCTTTTTTTCCGGAATGTTTTCAAGCCGTTTGAACACGTCTCCGTCATTGATGGTCAACGCCTTGTCAACGGGCTGTCCCTTGACCAGTTCCACGACCGCCATGGCTGCGGATATGGCCCCGGCGCATCCGGTGATCTCGTACCGGACATCCTGTATGATGTCGCGGTCATCCACCTCGAGATATATTCTCATGATATCACCGCATGAGCCGACCTTTTCAGATATCTGGCTGGCATGCTCAAGATGGCCCATGTATTTTTTTTCAATGAAATAATTAATGGCCGGTTCCGCATAACCGGCTTCGGACAGCATTTTCCGCTGGGAGTTGATCGTGTCAATTTCCGTTGTCACTGGTGTTTCCTTAAGGGTTCCGGCTCAGGACACCGTGACACAATCCCTGTTTTATCGTGGATTGTGTCATCATAAAGATCCTGAACATGTTCAAGTTAACGGACTTAAAATAACTGAATTCTGATCGTTGTCAAGGAAAATGCCGGACACTGAAAAAACAATGGAAAATAACACTTGTGAATTTAAACGGTTATGATATGGTAAAAAAAAATATTACTCCACTGACGGACCACATTTGCGGATATCCCGACAAGGGTTCACCGGGCGTTATATAGATGTTGATGATCATTTTGGCACTCAGATAAAGGAGATCCCGTCATGAAAGAGCTAATCAAGTACATTGCGCAGTCTTTGGTCGATGATCCGGATCAGGTGGATGTCCAGGAAATCAAAGCCCAGCAGACACTGGTATTGGAGTTGCGGGTGGCCAAGGAAGACTTGGGAAAGGTGATCGGAAAAAAAGGCAGAACCGCCCAAGCCATGCGGACCATTCTTTCGTGCGCTTCCGCCAAGGAGCAGAAACGGGTCATTCTGGAAATCGTGGAATAACGAAACGTCATCGCATTGCATGTAAAACTGGCGGAAGTGCATGGGAATCGAACCCACCCGGGACGGTATTAACGCCCCACATCGGATTTGAAGTCCGAGGGCCCCACCAGTGAGCCGCGC
>JBFLKI010000018.1:0-3517 GCA_040883135.1 Desulfotignum sp.
GCATCCGGAACCTGTCGGATCTTCCCCGGGGACTGTACGAAATCCACCGGGTCCTGGTTCCCGGCGGGAAACTGGTGATCATGGAATTTTCCATCCCTCGGAACCGCTGGATCAGGGCTGTGTACCACTGGTATTCTTTTTGGATCATGCCGGGGTTCGGCAGGCTGATCACAGGCGAAGATGCCCCGTTTATCTATCTTGTCGAATCCATCCGTACATTTCCTCCCCCGAAAAAGGTCCGGGAGATGATCACATCCGCCGGATTTGTCGGGGTGACAGCCCAGCCGCTTTCCAACGGCCTGGTGACGGTGTATTCCGCCATAAAACAGGAACACCTGTTTATCAAAAAATAAACGCAAGAGATTCATCAAGTAGTTAAACGGACCATGACATCCAAAGCACTGGTGGATGTTCAATTAGCCCTTGACAGGGAATTTTTTTTTACATAGATTGACCCCAATTCTGCAATTGAAATTGCAGGCAGCTGAACCGAAAAAATTTTGAGTTGTTGAAACCAAGGCCAAGAAGGTCGGACAGGCGAACGTGCCTGTTCAGATATTCTTGGCCTTTTTTTGTTGAACCGGCTACAGAAAATGACATAACGGATAAAAAAAGGAAGGCGGCACAGGGTCCGGTCAAAGAGCCGTGTCGCCTTCCGGGATGAAAACCGGTTTCTGCCGATGGCTGATCGTCAGAAAGGCTTTCTCTTTCCTTATAGCAGTGTGTCTCTGCGGGGTCAATCAGGAAAAGCCCAATACCCCGTAAGGGCATGCCTGTCTTTTCTGTAAAAACCAGAGACTATCGTTTTATGGCGACCCAAATGGAATTTTCGGGCAGGAACCCCTGACGGATCATTAAATTTAAAAAATGATTTTTTAAAATGAAAAGGATAGAAAACATGGCTTTCATGAAATATCGGTACAACGTCATTACGGCCGTTTTGGTAATCATTGCTGTCACGGCCGGATACGGGGAGTGTTTTGGCCAGTCTGCCGCTGAAGTTTCGTCATCCGGATCGGTTTACACCCGCTGGAAAGCGGTGGGGCAGTTTGCTGCAAACCTGTCCCTGGAAATGATCCAGAACGCGGGTAGCACCCCGGACAGGAATCATCTCATTGTTCTGACCAATGCAGGATATTCTGAGATGTTCGGCATGGCCACCCAGGGAGTGCTTGACGGCCTGGCAGCGGTCACCGGCGCCAGCCGGGGGAAAAACACCCTGGTGGAAATCCATGCCGCTGCCTGGGACCCTTTGTGGGTTGCGGTCCATGATCAGGTATCCGGGTGGTGTACTTATCTGGAGATGAACCAAACAGGCGGATCTGATCCTAAAAAATTTCCGGATGCCATGTCCCCTGACAACTTCAGCATCCGGACCGTGGAACGAATCGATGCCGACTATCTTTATGCGCATGCAAAAGCATTTGAAACCCGGATGGCGGACCGGATATTCGGCGACAATGCCTTCCGGGTCATCACCATTGCCAATGCCGTGGCATCCGGAGCACCGGCCCATGTGATCCGGGCGTTTGAATTTCACGACCATTACTGCCCCGGGGTGGTTTCCGGAATTTTGATGGCCGATTATGTGCAGGCCCATTTTCCCCCGGGCAGATCCGGATATTTTGTTCACGGGATAGACCCCTGGTGCAAAGAAGATGCCCTGATGACTCTTCTGAATGCCACCCCCGGCAAGAAAAAATATGCCGTGAGCTATCCTTCCAAAGCAGACCGGGCCAAACGGCTCCCGGAGGTTGAAACCGCCGCCACCATCGTCTACCGCATGGATGATCAGACCAAACAATGGGAAGGGATCATCCTGGGTTTTGACTGGGCCGACACCTCCTGCGCCAAAACCGGGAATGTCATCATCGACAAATTGTGCATCGACCTGTGGTATCTGGAACGGATCGACACTCCTGATGCCTTTGTCAAGGTATTGAAAATCGTCACCCTTCCGGACGGGGTGTCTCCCATGGACTGGGCCGCCCCCGGAACCGATCCGTTGAAAATGATGGGGCTCATCCGAAAATGATCCGTCTACAGATGAATGAGATGAAAAGGAGAAAAAAATGAAACACTTGATGAAAATCGTGGCAACAACACTGGTTGTCAGCGTATGGACAGTCGGCCTGATGGTCTGCCAGGCATCTGAGCAGGATACGGAAAACACTCGGGATATCAATGATACCGCGATCCTTTTGGAGGAAGTGGTGGTCACAGCCACCCGGTTTCTCACGGAAAAAGACCGGGTGCCGGGCCGGATTACCGTCATTACCGCCGATGACATTAAAAACACCCCTTTTGAACGGGTGGACGAGCTGCTTCAGCAGGTTTCCGGGCTGCAGTCCACCCGGACCGACGGCATATTCGAACTATCCCCCCAGGTGATCATGCGGGGCCTGGGCGGCAATGTACCGGGCAGGACGTTAGTGCTCATAGACGGCACACCCGCATCCACCGGAGATACCGGCAACATGAGATGGAACCGGTTGAACCTGGCGGATATCGAACGAATCGAGGTGTTCAAGGGACCCGGGTCTTCCATTTACGGTTCCAATGCCATGGGCGGGGTGATCAATATCATCACCAAACGGCCTGAGAAACCATTTTCAGGAAATGTCTCCGCCGGATACGGGACGTTTGATACAAAACAAGGGGCGGTCCGGTTAGGCGGCAGGCAGGCCGGTGACCAGGGATTTTACGGCCAGATCGCCGCAACCGGCCTGGAAAGTGACGGATACACCTCTTTGACGGAAAAAAGCAGAGACTATGACAACCGCATCGACCGATTTGTAGAGGAGTTCAACGTCTCGGCAAAGCTGGGGTATGACTTTGATGATGCCAGCTCTCTGGAGCTGGGGTATGCCTATTATGACGACCGAAGAGGCGAAGGGTATAAATACCATATTCCGGAAGGCAGCCACAGGGATTTCGACACCAACCGGGTGAACCTTCTCTACAAAAGAGCGGTGAATGACTGGCAGTGGCAGCTCAGCGGCTTCTATCAGCGGGAAGAGTATTACTGGCACCGGGACTTTGCCGACGCCGCCAGTATTTACAAGGTACTTTCGGACCGGGATGACTATGGCACCGCGTTGAGCGTATCCACGGATATCGGAGATCGTTCGACATTGATCCTGGGTTCGGACTTGCGGATCAGCGAGGTGGATGCCATCGATGATTATGATTACAGCAATGATTACGCCGTGAACAAAGGGCGGCTGGAACAGTATGCCTTTTACCTGCAGGATGAAATCCGGTTTCTCGATGACCGCCTGATCGTGGTAGGGGGCATCCGTTTTGACACGGCAACGTTCAAAGATGGACTCTACGACTCCAATGTATTCCCTTTCGACCTGGTATCCGGCAGCCTGAATGATTCCAGCTGGGATGCCTTTTCCCCCAAAATTTCCTCCCGATATCTTTTTTCAGACAATCTCAGTGTGTACGGCTCATACTCCCGGGGATTCCGGGCACCGATCCTGGATGACCTGTGCCGGTACGGCATCTTCCA
>JBFLKI010000197.1:0-10646 GCA_040883135.1 Desulfotignum sp.
AAAAAATACTCTTTCAAGAACCCTATGGCATCCACTTTTTTATCAAAAACCCCACTAACCATTTGGTCACTTTATTGAAAATTTTACACGGGGATGATAATAGCTTTAAAGATCATTGGATACCCATGCTGGGCAGATCAAAGTAAAATTACCCATTGAAAAATTAATGTGGGGCGGGTAAAGATTAAACCGTATGAAACCGATAAAAATGAAAATTATCAGTTCCTTTAAAGGGGCCATGGCGTCCACCTTGGCGCTGAAAAGCGGATAAGCGTGAAAAACATCTTTTCATCCATTCCAGAGCCCATCCGGGAGGAAGTTTTTGAAGATCTGCTCAAGACGGACAGTATCCGCATCGAACGGATTCTGTCCCGGGGCCAGTCCTCCCCGCCCCAGGGGTGGTTCGACCAGAGAGAACACGAGTGGGTGATCGTACTGGAGGGAAGCGGTATTCTCCTGTTTGAGGACGGCAGGGAAATCACACTGAACAGCGGGGATTATCTCCACATTCCCGCCCATGTGCGGCACCGGGTCGCCTGGACCGATCCGGACCGGGTCACGGTGTGGCTGGCAGTGTTCTACAGTGACTGATCAGATGACCATCAAACAGGCAGCGACGGACACAGAGATAGAAGCGGTGCGCAGGCTCTTCCGGGAATACGAGGCATTCCTGGGGGTGGACCTGGGTTTCCAGAATTTTGATGCGGAGTTTGCCGGGCTGCCCGGGAAGTACGCCCGCCCGGACGGGGAGCTTCTCATCGGTTTGGCCGGGAACCGAATCCTGGGATGTGTGGCTGTCCGGAGGCTGGATGACAGCGTGTGCGAAATGAAGCGGCTGTACGTCAGACCCGAGGCCAGGGGAACCGGACTGGGCAGGCGGCTGGCCCACGAGATCATTGCAGTTGCCCGGGAACTGGGTTATTCTTTGATGCGGCTCGACACACTCTACCGGCTCACAGAAGCCATGCATCTTTATGAAACCCTCGGATTTAAAAGAACGGCGCCCTACTATGACAACCCGCTTCAGGGGGTCGTCTATTGGGAACTTACCCTGATTTCGACTGAAGGGTCATCCGATCCCGGGACAGGTGGACCATTAGGGCATGGTTAAAAACATGTGCGTGAAAAAATGACACCGTCTAAAACAGCCCGAGAACACGGATTTGTGGTGGGCCGGATGCAGCCCGGTCCCATGAACCTGATCACCGATGTCAGCGGGGTCCGGGTCGGCCACCTCACCATCAGCAGCAAAGAGATCCAGACCGGGGTGACGGCGGTGCTGCCCCATGAGGGCAACCTGTTTCAGGAAAAACTGACGGCTGCGTCCCATGTGATCAATGGGTTCGGAAAATCAATGGGACTGATTCAGATCCAGGAAATGGGAACCATAGAAACCCCGGTCATCCTGACGAACACCTTGAGCGTTGGCACGGCAGCGGACGCGCTGATCAGGTCCATGCTGGATCTTAACCCGGATATCGGCTGCACCACCGGAACTGTGAATCCGGTGATCTGTGAATGCAATGACGGGTATCTGAACGATATCCGGGGGATGCATGTCACCGGAGACCATGTCCGGCAGGCCATTGACAATGCGACCGTTGTATTTGGCCAGGGTTCGTTCGGCGCCGGAACCGGGATGTGCGCCTATGGACTCAAAGGGGGGATCGGGTCTGCCAGCCGGGTGGTTCCCCTGGATTCAAAAATTTATACTCTGGGCGTTCTGGTGCTGACAAACATGGGTAAAAAAAGAGACCTGACCGTGTGCGGCCGGCATATGGGGCTCATGCTGGAAGACCGCCCTGCCCCGCAAACGGCATCGGTCCAGGACGGTTCGATCATCATCATTCTGGCGACGGACCTGCCCGTGTGTGAACGCCAGCTGGGACGGATGGCCCGGCGTGCCCAGTCCGGGGTCGTAAGGACCGGATCGAACATCGATTCCGGAAGCGGAGAGGTTGTTGTGGCGTTCTCCACCGCCACCCGCGTCCGCCATTATGAATCCCGGGCCGTCGTCCCGATGCCGCGGTTGCATGAAGACCGTCTGAACAGCGTGTTTCAGGCCGTTGCCGAATGCACCGAGGAAGCCATCCTCAACGCCCTGGTCATGTCTGCAGCCATCACTGGACTCAACGGACGGACGGTGTATTCCCTGTCGGATTTTCTGTAAAACCCTTGCGTTCCCATTCATTTGTCCAGACTTGACTTGTGCCACATTGTGGCAATACTATTTGATTATGCCACTCTTGTGCGGACACAGAAAACAAATGTGTTTGTTTGCGTGTCGAAGACATGGTTAGGCTGGGGAGGTCAGGTCATGTATCAAAAACAGGCGGGTGAATCCATCCAAAGGATAGTTTCGTTAAAAAACTTTTTTGGCAGAAAAGTCAAAAAAGATAATGACAAACGGTATCCGGATCTAAATGACATTCCCCTCCGGTTCAGGGAAAAAATCGTTACTCCTGAACAGGCCCTTTCCTTGATCAAGCCGGGAAATCGAATTTTCATCGGATCCGGTTGTGCGGCGCCGGTGACGCTGGTGTATGCGCTGGAACACCTGCAACAGAACCTGGAAGATGTCAAACTGTATCACTTTTTCACTCAAGGGACTGTGTTTTATGAAAACGGCAGGCCCGTATCCCGATTCCACCATAACTCCTTTTATGTTGATCACGACATGGCGGCGCTGATCAAACAGGGCAATGGCGATTATATTCCAATGTCCATGGCCCGGATTCCAAAATTGATGGAGGCCGGCGGACTGCCGGTTGACGTGGCCGTGATCCAGGTGTCGATGCCGGATTCGTACGGGTATGTCAGTTTGGGCGTCTCCTGCGATATCACGCATGCGGCGGTTCAAAAAGCAACCTATGTGATTGCGGAACTGAACCCCGGCATGCCCCGGACCTGGGGAGAGACCTCAGTCTCCATCGACAGGATTGACAAGGCGGTTATGGTGAGCAGGCCGGTAACCGAATATGAGTTCCCTTATGTAGATCCTTCTGTTGCCCGTCAAATCGCCGGTTATGTCTCCAGAATCATTGAAGACGGGTCCACCCTTCAGATCGGTCCGGGAGAAATTCCGAACGCGATGGTGAAATACCTTTCCGGCCGCAGGAATCTGGGAATCCATTCAGATGTGATCACTGATTCAGTGATCGATCTGATTGACAGCGGCATGGTCAACGGCAGTGAAAAAACGATCCATAAAGGCCAGGTGGTTGCCAGTTACTGTCTGGGGACCCGAAAGCTCTATGACCGGATACACAACAATCCGCTCTTCTCGTTTCATCCCATCGAATATGTGTGTGATCCATTGATTCTGGCCAAAAACAACAAGTTCGTGTCCATCACCCAGGCCCAGGGGGTTGATCTGATGGGCCAGGTGTGTTCTGACCGCTTCAACGGCGAATTGTCCGGCGGCATTTCAGCACAGCCGGAATTTATCCGTGGTGCGGCGGCCTCCACCCGTGGACGACCCATTATCTGTCTTGCTTCCACAACCGATGACGGCAAACATTCCCGGATAGTTCCGTTTTTCAGAAAAGGGGAAGGGATCACCATCCCGCAGTCCGATGTGCACTATGTGGTCACTGAATGCGGCACCGCTTATCTGTTCGGCAAATCCATCAGTGAAAAAGCACTCGCGCTCATCGAGGTGGCCCATCCCTCTTTCAGACCGTGGCTATTGGAAGAAGCCAAGCGGTTCGGTTATCTGAGGCAGGATCTGGATTTAAAATGTAAAAATGACGGTGCCCGGGAGTGCCGGTATCCTCAGGGAGAAGACAAGGAATTCGTGCTCGGTGGTCAGGCCCGAATGGTGGTGCGGCCGTCAAAAGCAAGCGATGTGACAGGACTTCAGGACCTTTTTTACAAACTGCCGCCCAACGATGTCTATACCCGGTTTTTCCGTCACATGAAACAGTTTTCCATTTCTGAAGCCGAACATTTCTGCAATGTTGATTATGAAAATGAAATGGCGTTTGTCGTCACCATCGGAGACCGTGAAAAAGAACAGATCATCGGCAGTTCGTTTTATGTGGTGGATCCATCCACAAACATGGCTGAAGTGGCATACATGATATTACATGAATGGCATGGCCGGGGCATCGGCAAAGCCCTGCAGGAACGCATGACAGAGTATGCGAAATCAAAAGGGATCAAGGGATTCAAAGCCGACATCATGTGTGAAAACACCGCCATGTTCAACCTGGCGAAAAAATGCGGCGCCCGGGTCACCAGTCGGCTTGACGGAGATGTCTACGAGGTGGAGATGCTGTTCTGATTTATCAAACAAAAAAAGGCTTTACGCATCCGCGCAAAGCCTTTGAATTAATACTGAATTGTCCGTTTGAAATTATCCGCCGACGTTGCCACCTTCAAGGTCTTTCCAGGCACGGTTCACATTGCTTCCGACCGTACCAAAAAGATCGTCCAGTTCATTTTTCATGGGAGACCAGTCAGAGGGACATTCTTTTTCAAGCTGATCCACCCGCATCTGAGCAGTGGCGACTTCCTGTTCCAGTTGTCCGATGAGAGGAAGCACCTTTTCTTTTTGCTGGGTGCTGTATGAGTCAGCTGTTTTTTTCATTGCTTCCAGTTTGTTTTTCCATGCAGAAACTTCCGCCAGCATTGCGTTGCAATAATCTTTAACTTCCATGGGAACTCCTTTTTTTGGGTTGTGATCAAAATTACCCGAAAAATCGAAATGACATCCCGGGAAACTGGGGTCCCTGGCAAAGAGCGTTATCGAACAGGCATCAGGGAACATTAAATCTTGTTAATACTTTAACCTTTTTTTGAATATAATCAAGCCGAAAAATCAAAAAAATCGTTATACGAATCCGGGGCTTGACAAGACCGGTCCTTTATGGTGCCATCAACTGGGACATGAGTAAAAAAGCAGGCAATCTGTCCGGACCACACAAAGGTGTCACAAATGATCGATTCCTATACATTCGGCAAAATGACAGTCAACGGCAACGAGTACCGCAAGGATCTGATTATCCTGCCGAATGGCTCTGTTTTAAGCCCCTGGATCAGAAAATCCGGGCACCGGCTGACATTGGCGGATCTGGATCCGGTTTTGGACAGCTCTGTTAAAATCCTTGTGATCGGTACTGGAACACCCGGCCTGATGAGACCCCATCCCACACTGGTCAACGAACTTCAGGAAAAAGGGATCACGGCCCTGGTGTTGTCTTCAAAGCGGGCCGCAGATAAATTCAACGCGCTGACAGGCGGCTCAAATCCCGTGGCCGCCTGTTTTCACCTGACATGCTGATCCGGGAAATTACAGGTTATCCGGGGCGATGAAATGAATCTTATCACCACAGGCTTATGTCTTCACCGACCCGAAATGGTGCCTGTCATCGCCCGGGTCATGGAAACACATGAGGTGATTTTCCTGGAAGAACCGCCCGCCCCTGGTTTTACAGACATGCTGAACAACCGTCTCGATGTGGATGAATACCTGATGCCCATGGATCTGGAATACCCTGAATTCAGCCGGCGCATGTGCCGAATGGAACAGGATCTGCACGCCCGGGGCAAACGGTTGCTCCAGGTGGAACCCTTTATCGAGGCCCTGCTGTCCATTCATGAGTTTCTGGCGCAGGGAAACAGATCCGATGACATTGCCCCTAATTCTCTGCTGCAGTTTGTTTATCAGGCGGAAAAAAATGCCACCGCCGCCCTGCTCGACTATTATCGGACCGCAGTGGCCGGTTCTTTTGACCAGGCTGTGTCATCGGTCAGGCAATTTGCCCGGGCAGATGCAGCCCGCTTCCGGCTGAGAGATTCCTTACGGGCCCAGGAGATTGCCCGGCAGGCAGGCAGTCACCGATCCGTATTTGTTGAGGCCGGCATGATTCACCTGTATCTGTGGCAACAGCTCCGGCGAAAACTGAAAGGTGCGTTCCGGGTTCAGCCGGTCTTCCTGGATCGCTCCGCATTGGAGCGGTCAAATCCGCACCAGCATACCTACAGCCCGGGGGACCAGCTGACCCTGGCTTATGTTTTTCATCCCGGGCTGTTCAATGACAAGTGGGAATCGCTCATGGCAGCGCGCTCCATGGTCTATTCCAAGATTGTCCAGAAAGAGGAAAACCGTTCAGATTCCACCGCATTTTTCCATCTGACCGATGAAATTGACTGTATCCGGACGGTCCGACTGCTCTCGCTCAGGGACTGCCGAACCCTGTATTCCCTGATCCGGCATGCCGGGACGGCAAAGGCCCGCCTTGCCGTGGCAGACCATGTAACTACCCATTATCATACGCGTGTTTTGCTGTAACATGTCAACCTGGAGGTAACGATGCAACGACCTGATGTTTCAATTAAATCTTTGGGTGAACTGACTGTCCTTAACGGGCAGGAAGAACCGGTCAAACTATCATCTCTCTGGAAAAACCGGACAGCGGTTCTGGTGTTTGTCCGGCATTTCGGCTGAGTTTTCTGCCGTCAGCAGGTGGCTGAACTGGCTGAAAATGCGGATCGGTTCAAAGAGAAAAATGCGGATCTTGCTGTCATTGGATCAGGTGATCCCGCATACTTCAAAGAATTCCGAGAAAAAACCGGGTATGAAGGCCTGCTTTTTTCCGATCCATCGCTGGCGGCTTTCTCGCTGCTGGGCTTTACCGGCGGCATCACCGGTGTGATGAGTATCCGGTCCGTTTTCAAGGCGGTATCGGCATTCAGACAGGGGCACCGGCAGGGGTCTGTCCAGGGCAGTACGCTTCAGCTGGGCGGGGCCATTGTGGTTGAGGCCTCCGGCGTTATCCGCTATTATTTTGCCAGTGCCAAGGCAGGGGATCACCCGGCAGTCGATGAATTGATCCGGGCTGTCTGAGACCCCATAGATTCAGGAAATATACTATGAAATACACAGTAAGGGCTATCTGGTGTCTAACTTTCGTGGTCGTTCTCGGTGCGCCGGGCTGTTCGTCGCATGGTGTATATCCCGTCGAATGGGGCGCTCTTTCGCCGGCCGGTGGGAACAGCTGTCCCCTGCTATCGGGCGTGTTTCAGAACGCGGGAGAGCGCGCGGTGCCGGAGGGTGGTTCGCCTCAGTATTCCCCGCCTTACCTTTCCAGCTATTTTTTTGCAGACACTGCCGCAGCGGCACGCGCGAAGCGTGTTCGGATCACGGGTGATCCGAATGGGGATCTCATGATAGAACTGCTCGGCGAAGACGTTTCCCTTGAACCGGTCATCCTGCAGCGGCAGGACGGCTATCGCTGCGAGGATGGCTGGCTGTTGCTGGCGGCGTCCCGACGGATGGCGGAAAACGTGAGTGGCTTCGAGTCTATGACCTATCGTTTCCGCAGGACGTATGAAGGTGCCATGGTGGTACAGGTGAGTTCTTCGGGGGTCGGTGTCGTGTTCGTGGTGCCCGTCGCCGGGAGCTCGACCGAATGGCACCGGTTCCTGCCGGCGGAATAAAATGGCGTTCATGAAAACCGTTGCGTTTTTGATCTGCTGTGATGCTTGTACAAGACCCTGGCCCCCCTCTTGTCCTTCCGATGATTATCGGCTATAAAATGAAACTACAGGAATTTTTATGCTGTGAGGTGATATCATTCGTCGCAGGCTTTTCGATTTTTTTCTGACACTTTGTGCTCTTGCCTTCCTGCTGGGGCTTTCTTCGGGTTGTGCTCGGCATGAGGTGCGAATGATGGAAACCACCGCTTATTGCGGCTGTAAAAAGTGCTGTGAATGGCATCGAGGCAGCTGGGCCGTATTGAAGCTCAATTTTTGGGATCGCTATATTAGCAAGGGCAAGAATAAAGGCAAGGAATACACCGGTAAAACAGCCAGCGGCAAGGACCCGCAGGAGAGCTATGATGGTCTCTTGTCGGTGGATACCGTTACCCACCCCTGGAAGATTCCCCACCGGGTGGCCCTACCCTGGCTCTGGTTACCCGAAGACGGAACAATTGCCGCCGATACCAGATATTATCCTTTTGGCACCCGCATGAAAATTCCCGGATACGGCTGGGGGGTCGTAAGTGATCGCGGTGGGGCCATCAAAGGACAGGACAGGCTCGATCTGTATTTCGATTCACACAAGGACGCGCTGAGGTGGGGCAGACGCCGGGTGAAGGTCCGCATCGAACATTACGAGAATGACTAAAGTTTTATTTGCTTTAAGGAGCAACCCATGATTGAATACGCACTTTTGTCAGGACAGAGTTTTTTAACCATGATTGGACCCGTCCTGGATCCATTGCGAACGTTTTACGGAAAATTAGGCCTGCGCCTGTCTGATGCTGAAGCCGGTCTTACCACGCTTGTTTTGGCAGGTCTGATCATTGTCTCATTATATTTTCTGGCCGCAAAAAGATAGACAATATGACGGTTATGATTGTACCGCTTGCAGAGAACCTCGAATCCAGTGCCTTAATCCACGCTTCTCAACAAACCATCAAGCGCCTCGATCATAACGTTCCCCACCGATGTGCCCTTTTCCCGGGCATACCGTTCAATCCGTTCAACCATCCGACAGGGTAGCTCAACTGTAAAATTCTGGGTCGGATCAGCACATTCGTCCGTATTAATGTCTTCTGTCATCAGGGCTCCTTTTTCTGAGATTGGCCCAAATATTTTCATGTTTGAGGCTTTTGTGCAAGAAGAATATAATCGCACAGCTCTGATGGACATCATGATCTGCGGTATTGACATTCGCTTTTAAACCCATATGATGGAATAAGTCAGATCCCGAAATGGAGGAAAACATGCACACGACCATTCCTGAAACACTGGAACACGAACTCATTACGGCCCTGAGATACGTCCATGTCTGACAAACCGACATATGAAGAGCTGGAAGCCCGGATTCGGGAACTGGAACGGACTGCCGAGTCCCGGTCAGAAACCAGTGATCCGGATATCATCCGGACATTGTCCGAAAGCTTTCAGCAGATGGCTGATCATTCCCAGGACGCCATCTATCTGTTCGATATCGAATCCGGCACATTTCCTTTCTTTAACAAACGGTTTCTGGCGCTATTCGGCGGTAGGGAACAGGGCCGCCAGGTTTTGACCTCCGGCAGTGTGGCCCAGCACATCCATCCGGAAGACATTGACACACTCAGAACAGCAAGAAAGAGCACGCTGGCGGCCGGAGGGTCCGAGGGAGAGGTGGAATACCGGTACATCGGTTCTGACGGCAACACCCGGTGGATGCATGACCGATGGTCCGTGGTCCGGGACTCCCAAAACCGGCCCATCGCCATCGAAGGATTCATCCGGGACAACACCCAGAGAAAACAGGCGGAAGAGGAACTTGAACACAGCCGGAACAGCGCCCTGATCGGCAGTTATATCGTACAGGATGGACGGTTCCGGTATGTCAATCCGGAATTCTGCCGCATCACAGGGTATTCAAAAGAGACACTGACCCGTATGCGGTCTCTGGATCTGGTGCATCCGGATTTCAGGGACCACGTTATGAAATGCGCAAAAGAGATGCTGACCGGGCAGCGGACCACTCCGTATGAATTCCGGGTTGTGGACCGTATGGGCCGGGTAAAATGGGTGATGGAAACGGTTACCTCCGTAAAACACGAGGGGACCCGGGCCGCCCTGGGATTTTTCATGGACATCACGAAACAAAAACAGGTGGCACAGGAACAACGGGACAAGGAAAA
Organism: Desulfotignum sp.; assembly: GCA_040883135.1. Classification (GTDB taxonomy): domain Bacteria; phylum Desulfobacterota; class Desulfobacteria; order Desulfobacterales; family Desulfobacteraceae; genus Desulfotignum. Next base: position 9,651 of record JBFLKI010000197.1, read on the forward strand.
GCTCAGGGCCATTCTTGAAATGGCCGGCGCTGTCAGCCATGAGTTGAACAACCCGCTGCAGGTCGTGTTGATCGGCATCGAAAAACTGGCGGCACCAAACCTGGACCCGGCTCAGAAAATGGAGTTGATAAAACTCATAAAAAAACACACGTTGCGTATGATAGACCTGTCAGGCAAAATTCAGAAAATTTCGCAATACGCCACCAAAGACTATGTGCAGGGCAAAAGAATTTTTGATATCGATGCCGCCTCCACTGAAAACCCCCTGGATCCTGAAAACCATCCGGTGGGGGAATAACGCACCGGCCCAAAGGAGCCAACAATGGCATCAACCATACCCAGCAACGATGACAAGGTAACGATTCAAAGAGCCAGAGCGGCTCTGCAAACCCTGTATGTCGGTGATTCTCTGGCCATGCCGGTTCACTGGTATTACAATCCCATGGACATTCTCAAGGCGTTTCCCGGCGGAATTCAACAGCTTGAAGATGCCCCCCCATATCATCCATCCTCGATCATGTCACTGCATTCCACGACAAAAGGCGGCCGGGGAGCGCAAACGCCCGGTCGGGGCAAAGAAATTGTTGGCGGGGTGATCCTCAAGGGCAAACGATCTTTCTGGGGCGTTCCAAACCAGCATTACCACCAGGGCATGAAAGCCGGTGAAAACACCCTCAACGCCCATTGTGCCAGGGTGGTGACAAGATCCTTGACAGCCGGCGGTGCCCGCTATGACAAAGCACAGTTTTTAACCGATTATATCGATTTCATGACCGCAGATCCCCCCCGGCATCCGGACACGTATGCAGAATCCTTTCACCGGGGGTTTTTTGCCAACCTGGAGAGCGGTAAGGCACCCGATCGATGCGGGGCCGTCACCCACGACACCCCTTCGGTGGGAGGGCTGGTCATGCTGGGTCCCATTGCCATTGCCGGATTTCTGCAGACACATTCTTTGAAAATCGTACAGGACCTCTGCCGGGAACACCTGTTTCT
>JBFLKI010000198.1:0-10741 GCA_040883135.1 Desulfotignum sp.
ATGCAGCGCGATCACCGGCAGTTTCAGGGTGACGCAGGTGCCGGTGTTACCGGATTCAATATCCAGGGATGCGCCCATAAGTTTCGCCCGGTAGTTCATGATGCGGAGTCCCATGCCCCGGTATTCTCCGGATGGCTCAAACCCTGTGCCGTTGTCGAAGACGGCCAGGGAGAAAGTGGATTTCCGGCAGGTTATTTCGATGATGATGTGGTCGGCATCTCCGTGGCGGATGGCGTTCTGGACCGCTTCCTGGGCGATATGGTAGATATTGCTGTTCACCATATCATTGCCCCATGGAATTGTTTCATGGTACATCAGCGCGCAGGTCACCTGATGAACGGTTCTGGTGTTGGTAACCAGTTCCTGCAATGACGACAATAGGCCGTGCTTGAAATAGACCGGACACAGACCTCGGGCCAGCAACCGGGTTTTCTGTATGGCTTCCTGGATCAACCGGGTGATGTTTTCAGCAGATCGGCCCATATCCGGCGCGGTTTTCTCCACCCGGCTTTTCAACACTTTGCTCAACCCTTCCACACCGATCAGATGGGGACACAGATCGTCATGGAGATCATTGCCGATTTTCTGCCGTTCCTTTTCTCCGATCTCCATGATCGCTTTTTCCAGCTGTTTTACCTGGGACACGTCCCTGTGGGTGATGACCGTGCCCAGAGGATTCCCGTTCTTGTCCCGATACACCGAGCCTCTGAGCGTGACGTCAATGACCCGGCCGTCTTTTGCCTTCCGGGTGGTTTCAGTGCGGGGGAGCACATGACCTTCCAGAATGGCCTGTATTCCTTCCATGGCCTGTTTCCACTGTTCTTCAGGCACGAAATGATCCATTTTTTTTCCCAGGCTCTCTTCCAGGGTGTAACCGAATACCCGGGTAAAAGCGGGGTTGAAATAGGTGACATATCCGTCCATGTCATAAACAATGATGGGATCCGGGGCTGCCTCCATCACGGACCGGTAACGTTCCTCACTTTCCTGCAGCGCTTCCTGGGCCTGTTTGCGTTCGGTGATCTGGGCCTTGAGGTCCCGGCTGTAGGCTTCCAATTTTTCCATGAATGAGTTGTAGTAAAAGGAAATCTGGCCCACTTCATCCAGAGATTGCGGGATCACCATCCGGTTTGAAAATCCTTTTCCGGTGTCGATGTCTTCGTTGAGCCGGTCCATGAGATGTCGCAAAGGGCCGGTGATGGAAGCGCTCAAAAAAAAGGAAATGGGAATGAAAATCAGCAGAGAGGCCATCCCCACCATGATAAAGAATTCCTTGATGGTGTCTAAAACGCCAGCATACCCGGTGCTGCCAAGCTGTTGATCCAGGATGCTTTTTTCAAAATCCCGGACCTCGATGAGTGTCGAAAACTCCTCTCTGTATGCGGAAACCGTGATCATCCAGTTCCAGGGGGCGAAATATTCCAGATACAGTGCCTTGGGCCGCGGGCCCGCATCATCCGGGTTCTGCCAGTCATATTCAATATACCCTTTTTTCCGGGCCACCATTTCCTGGACAAAGGTGTGATCGGAAATATCTAAGCCCTCCAGCAGTTTTTTGGGATGCTTCACCACCCGGCCGGTGCCGTCCAGAATACAGATATAACCGTGGGATCCGATTTTTCGGGACAGCATCAGACCGGCAGCCTGGTTTCTGGCCTCTTCTGGGGTCATGGTGCCTTCGACTGTCAGACGGTGCAGGTACCGGGCCATGTCCAGGTTGTTTTCGGCCGTGGCCCGCAGATAGTTCCGGATGGAGACCGCTGCCGCGGTCTTTACATTGTTGACCATGGCGGTGGTGGCGTTCTGGATCATGTTTTTAATGTTTTTTTCCACATGCGTCTTTACGATGGCGTAGATGGTGAGGCCGGAAAGTCCCATGATCACGACAAACGTGATGGAATAAATACACAGGATCTTGTAGCGGATGGGCAGGTTCCGGAACTGGTGTGGCATATTCATGGTGTTTTCCATCGAAATGAATGTTAAATGATGTCTGACAGTTGAGGCAGACGGTTCATGCCGGGCCGTTTTAAAATCCTGCGGGAAACAGGCGGGCGGTTCTTTTTTCCAGACGGTTGTGCAGGGCCAGGTCCGCCACGTTCTGCCGCAGCATGTCCAGGACATCATCGATGGATTCATGGAGTTCCATGACATGGGGATGTTCCTGGATCATGGCAAAAAACGACTGGATCACGGTCGGGTCATACAGGGTGCCCACTCCGTGTTTCAGTTCGGCAATGGCGGACGGTAAATCCTTTGGCGGCATGCCGGGCCGGCCCGCGGTCATGGTTTCAAATACGTCACATACGGCCAGGATCCGGGCACCCAGAGGGATGTTCTGTCCTTTGATTCTGTCCGGATACCCGGTGCCGTCGAACCGTTCATGGTGATGCCGGATCATGGGGGCGATATCCTCAAAAAAAGTCAACGGAACCAGAATGTCGGCTCCCAGGACCGGGTGCTGCCGGATCTGCGCCATTTCCGTCGGGGTGAGGTGGCCCAGGCGTTCCAGCACCGTGTCCCGGATGCCGATTTTTCCGATATCATGGAGGATGCCGGCATGGAAGATGGTTTTCACCATAATCTCATCCAGGCCCATCTGCCGGGCCGTGAGCCGGGACAAGGTGGCCACCCGCCGGGAATGACCGTGTGTGATCCGGTCCCGGGCCTCGATGGCCAGGGCGAACCCTTCCACGATTTTCCGGTAGATCTCCAGAATCTGCCTGTCATGGCCCATGGCTTTTTCCAGTGCAATGGCCCCTTGTTCCCCCAAAGCCGTGACCAGCTCCAGCTCATGAGGATCCAGGGTGCGGTTTCCCATGAAATACACCGCCAGAAGGCCGGTATACGGGCCTGAAATATCGAAAAAAAGGCCGGTCACGGAATTGATTTTCCGTTTTCCCAGGCGCTCCAGATCCGGAATCCGCTTATCTTCTCGGGCGTTGGAAATGACCACGCAATTGTTTGTCTGGTTTTCAAACAGGGTCATCAGGGTGGGATAGTCGGTCTGCATCAGACTTTGGTAGTCGAATCCATGAAAGATCTTTGTTTGAATGCTTTTTTTTTCCGTGTTCAATATCCAGAAAATACTGCCTTTGGCGGAAAGGAGCCGGGTGATGTTTTCCACGATACATGCCAGAATGTCTTTGGTATCGCTGTTGGCATGAATTTTTTTGCTGATTTTTGCAAACAGGGTGAAAAACTGGTGAAAGTCCGGTGTCATGGGCCTCCTTGATAGGGTGAATTCGGGTTAATTGAAAAAATTCATCCATTTCATGCTGTAGGTTCGCTGGATTCGTTTCTGAAAATGGGTCACCGTATTCAGAACTGTTTTTAACCGTTTTTTTTCCTTTCTTGACAGGGGGGACAGGTCCACACAGTTTGCCGGCAGATTCGGATGCCGGTCCCGGTTCAGATGGTTGCTGATTTTAAGACGGTTCAGGTGGTAGAACGCGTCCATGGCCTGTTCATGTTCATCGGGTTTCAGGACCTTCTGCGCTTTGAGACCGGCCATGCGCGTCAGGGTGGACGGAGAACAGATGCCGTGGTTCAGCGCCAGGATGCGCATGGCATTGATCAGGTGGGCCAGGCCTGCGGTCTTGATATTGAAGCAGGCCCGGCAGCCCGGAACCCGGTGGGTCCGGATCCGGCCGAAAATGGTTTTGGGGGAACTGAACAGCACATCGTCCCGGGTCAGATAATGATTGACAGCCGGGTTTTTCTGAAACAATTCAAACACCCGTTCCAAGAGGGATCGGGCCATGGGCAAGTCCCCATGAACCGGTCTGAAATCCAGCAGAATGGTCAGAATCCGAATATCCGTCGGTTCTGCCGATCCGATCCACTGCTCCAGAGCCTGGTACCACCGGTTCAGAGACCGTCGCCACAGCGGGTTGGTGGCCATGACATCGCCTTTGCACAGGGCAAATCCGAACCGGTCCAGGTCTGTGACCACCCGACCGGCCAGTTCGGCAAAATAGCTGTCCCATATTTTTTCTTCCGACGGGGGCGGGTCTGCATATATCAGGGCATTGTCCTGGTCGGTTCGCACGACCTGTTCCTGCCGGGCGTCACTGCCCAAAGCGATCCAGCAGAACGGGCCGGGCACAGAGCGGTGATCCCGGGTCTTGAGAACCGAGATATGATGGGTGATGATCCGGGTGGTCAGCGCGTCATGAATGACCGATACGGCCCTGAGAATGTCTGCCAGATCGGTGGGGCTGTAGAGCATGTGCCGAATCAGCGTGTCCAGCTGATCTCCCAGGCGGCCGGGGTCGGGATACGCCGTACCGGTTGTCAGGCGGTGATACATTTCCTGAAAAGGAGCGGCCAGTTCCGGAGCCAGGGATACATCCCGGGGCATCACGGGCGGGTTTTCCGATTTTGAACAGCGGGTCCGGGCTGACATGGTCCACCACTTTGTCAATTATGAGATCACCGTGACAGGTTTCGGGTCAGGATCTCTTTCATAATACGGGGTTCTTTTCTATATGTTCGCCCGGTTTTATCATCGGTCTTCAAAAACGTCAACAAAGACAGGGTTTGAAAGCGATTTTAGACCCTGACGGTCCCGCGGGACCGGTCCGGCATCTTTGATTGTCTCTTCTTCCCGGGTTTGACTTTGTCAAGAAAAATCCTACTTTTTTAATATGGTGTCAAATATTTACTCAAGGAGACCTGCCATGAAAAAAATCGGATTGTTGTTTATCATATTGTGTCTTAGTTCAACGGTTCAGGCCGCAGAAAACCGGGTGGAATACAGGGTTGACAATGCCGTGTTCGAGGGGTTTTTTATCAGTCCGGCATCTGTCTCACCGCTGGTGGTCCTGATCCATGACTGGGACGGTCTGGGGGATTATGAAATCCGCCGGGCACACATGCTGGCGGATCAGGGATATGCCGTGTTTGCTGCGGATATGTTCGGCAAAGGGATCCGGCCGGAAGAGATTTCCGAGCGCAGGCGCCTGACCGGTGAACTGTACCAGGACCGGGAACGGATGCGCCGCCTGTTGCAGGGCGCGCTTGCGGCTGCCGCCGATCAGGGGGGTGATTTGGAAAATGCCGTGGCCATGGGATATTGCTTCGGCGGTACCGTGATTCTGGAACTGGCCCGGTCAGGAGCGGACCTGAAGGGGTTTGTCAGTTTCCACGGGGGGCTGGCCACACCTTCTGGCCAGGACTATGCCCGGACCTCCGGCAGCCTGCTGATCCTGCACGGCAGTGCGGATACCGCAGTGACCATGACCGAGTTTGCCGAACTGGCCGCTGTCCTGGAACAGCACGGGGTGGCCCATGAAATGATCACCTACGGGGGAGCGCCCCATGCGTTCAGTGTGTTCGGAACGGACCGGTACCGGGAGGATGCGGACCGCAAATCCTGGCAAAGGTTTCTGGATTATCTGGATCAGACGCTGACCGGCAGATAGTCTTCCCGCACCGGCGAGAACACCTCGATGGCGACGGCATCTTCCAGCACCTCGGCTCCGTGGGGAATGTTGCCGGGCACACACCAGGTGTCACCGGGCCCCACATCAAATGTGTCTTTTCCGATACTCATTTTCAGGCGGCCGCTCACCAGGTATCCGGTCTGCTCATGGGGATGCGTGTGAACCGGCAGAATATGGCCGCCGGCCAGTCTGAACTGGGACAAAAGGGTGTGATCGCCGTACACCAGGGTCTTGATCTGTATTCCCGGCATGGCCTGCTTGAATCCGGTGTCCTGAGCCTTGCAAAACATGGCATCATTCCTTTTTTCTGAATGGTTTGAACGGCCGGTGTCAGATCGGCCGGTTTATTTTTTCCAACAGGGCCTGGAAGGCCTCGCTGAGTTCCACAAATCTGTCATGGCTGCCGCCTTTGTCCGGATGGTGTTTCCGGGCCAGCTTCCGGAATTTCCGGGTCAGGGACCGTTTGTCCATGACCTTGAGTTCAGCAGCCGTGAGGTTGAAAATTTCCCTGGCTCTGGACCGGGATACGGCGGGTTTGGGCGGCTGGTGGAAAAACCGGCTCCTGAACCGGAAATCTTGTTGCATCTCTTCGAGCAGAACCGATTCCCCATACGGATGGTCAAAAAACATGACCATATACCGGACCAGATAATCGTGCAGATGTCCGGATCGATGGAAAAGATCTGTGTTGAGATCGCACAGCTCCTCGATAAAAAAGGCGTCCACCTTGTTCTGGTCCAGGACATGGGGCATTTTTTTTGCCAGAAATCCCTTGAAAAACCGCTGAAGGTCAAAGATGGTGTATACATAGGACTTGAGTTCCCGGTGATTCAGTCGGCTTTCCTGATGAATGAATTCCTGTTCGATTTGATCCCGACATTTGCCCTGGAGTTTCCGGAACAGGGCCGGCGGCATGTTCACCAGCGGTCCCTGGTCCATGTTGCCGAATTTGAGAAAGTGGGCCCGGCGCTTGTCAAAGGCATGGGTGGACCGGGCCACGGACTCCTTTTCCTCCCTTGTCATGCGCCGGTATGCAGATGTCTTGCCCCGTTCCCTGAAATGCGCCGTTGCCTGACGAATATCGGGCCGGACAAACGGCCAGAACAGATCTTCCAGCACCTCAGGATCGAACTGCCGGGCTTTTTTTGAAATCCGGCGGACCAGTTCACCGCACACATGCCAGGCATTGCCCCCGGGATAATCGATCCAGGCCCCGGGCTGCGGACCCAGCGAACAGATTTCCTGAAATCCGGTATCTTCTTTTTCCAGGATGGATTCCCTCAGAAAATAGGTGGTCTGTCGGTGTTTTCTTATTTTCGCCAGATACATAAGCTCTTTTTTACATTTTACAATTGACTGGGATGGTTATATTAAACACTTATGCAAAAGGCAATGAAAACCATGGGAGGTCATCATGTCGGAAAAAAGACCAGTTCAACTCAAACTGCAGCGCCAGCCGGTCACAGAAGGTGCCGGCGTCCGGCTGAACCGGCTGTTCGGTCATGCCGAAGCCCCGGCCCTGGACCCGTTTCTTCTGTTGGATGATTTCCGGTCCGACACACCGGCGGATTATCTGAAAGGGTTTCCCTGGCATCCTCACCGGGGTATCGAAACCATCACCTATGTGTTGAAAGGGGATGTGGCACATGGAGACAGCCTGGGCAACCAGGGCACCATCTCCTCCGGGGATGTACAGTGGATGACTGCCGGCAGCGGCATCATTCACCAGGAAATGCCCCAAGGTGATGAAAGCGGGTCCATGCACGGGTTCCAGTTGTGGGCCAACCTGCCGGCGGTCCAAAAGATGATTTCCCCCAAATACCGGGACATCACTTCGGATCAGGTGCCTGAGATCACCCTGCCGAATCAGGCCCGGGTGAAGATCATCGCCGGAAAAGTCGATGGGGTCACGGGTCCGGTGGATGATATTGTCATCGAGCCGGTATTTCTGGACTGTGACGTGCCTGCCGGAACCGTATTCAGTCATGACGTGGATCCGGCCCATACGGTTTTCATTTATGTGATCGGCGGCAGCGGCAACACCGGGGGCACAAAGGTTGAAAACGGGGATCTGGTGCTGTTCGGCAAAGGCACGCGCGTGACCGTGTCTGCTACTGAAGCGGCGATCCGGTTTCTGCTGCTGTCCGGCCGTCCCCTGAATGAACCGGTGGCATGGCGAGGTCCCATTGTCATGAATACGAATGTGGAGCTGGAAACCGCTTTCCGGGAATACCGGGAAGGCGGATTCATCAAAACCGGTCAGGCACGTTAATTTCTGACCTGATCATCATTGTCGAAAAAGCATGCGCATGGAGTCAGGACTCGGCTTTAAAAATAAGGATAATGCCTTGACAAAGAAATCCCCCAACTTTAGGATGCGATAAGGCCGACAGGTCCTGCAGGCCTCAGATGCCAGTAATTCCGGCTGGATTTAAAATAGAATTCATGTCAAAAGCAGGACAACCCGTAACAGGTACCGGCATGACACCATGAATATTTTTACCATTATTGTCCAGAAAGTAAAAGCCGCGCTGATAGACCTGCTTCCCATCATTCTGGTGATCGCGTTCTTTCAGATCGTTGTGATCAGACAGCCGCTGCCGCAGTTGGGAGAGGTGATTTTCGGGGCACTGCTGGTGGTGGCGGGATTGGTTCTGTTTGTCCAGGGACTGGAAATGGGGCTGTTTCCCATTGGGGAGGCCATGGCATATGCCCTGGCCAGAAAAGGCAGCCTTTTCTGGCTGCTGGTCTTTGCCTTTGCTTTGGGGTTTTCCACGACCATCGCCGAGCCGGCCCTGATCGCCGTGGCGGCCGAAGCCGCGGATATCGCCGGAAAAGGGGGATTGATCGATTCAGATAAAAAGTCCATGACCACCTACGCTCTGGGGCTGCGCATCAGTGTGGCAGTTTCCGTGGGTCTGGCCATCCTGGTGGGGGTCATTCGGATTCTCAAGGGCTGGCCCATTCACTATTTAATCATCGGCGGTTATGTCATGGTGATGCTCATGACCATCATTGCCCCGGAAGAGATCATCGGTATTGCCTATGATGCGGGCGGGGTCACCACGTCCACCATTACCGTGCCCCTGGTGGCGGCACTGGGAGTAGGACTGGCATCCTCCATCCGGGGAAGAAGCCCGCTGCTGGATGGCTTTGGACTCATTGCGTTTGCCTCACTGCTGCCCATGATTTTTGTGATGGGATATGGACTGCTGATTTTCAACTGACATACGGAGGGAGTTCTGTTGGAATTTTTAATGGATTTCGGAAAAATCCTGGTGGCTACAGGCAGGGATGTGCTGCCGATTATTCTTTTGATCGGGGGATTTCAGCTGCTGGTTTTGCGCCAGCCCATTCCCCATCTGGGCCGGGTCCTGATGGGCGGCGTGTATGTGGTGATCGGCCTGGCCTTGTTCTTGGCCGGTCTGGAAAAAGCATTGTTTCCTTTGGGCAAAATCATGGCGGCCCAGCTGTCGGACCCGGTGTTTATCTATGGCACTCATGATCAGCCGGTCCTGGCCGACTGGACCGCCTATGGATGGGTCTATCTGTTTGCCGCCACGATCGGATTTGCCACCACCATTGCCGAACCATCCTTGATCGCTGTGGCCTACAAGGCCAGTGAAGTGTCCATGGGCACCATCAGTCAGTGGGGACTGCGGATTACTGTCGCCATCGGAGTGGCGGTGGGCATCAGCTTGGGCACTTTCCGCATTGTCACCGGCACCCCCCTTTATCTGTACATTCTCGTGGGGTATGTCATGGTTATTCTGTTGACCCTGGTATCCCCGAAACGGATTATCGCACTGGCCTATGATTCCGGCGGAGTCACCACTTCCACGGTTACCGTCCCCCTGGTGGCGGCCCTGGGCCTTGGCCTGGCATCCACAGTGCCGGGCCGCAATCCAGCTCTGGACGGATTCGGCCTCATTGCCTTTGCCAGCCTGTTTCCTATCATATCGGTGCTGGGCTATGCCGGACTGGCCGTATGGATGACCCATCGTAAAACCCGAACAGCGGAGAAAACCTATGCAGTTTAAACTCATATTGTCCTCAGTCAAACCAGAGATTACCGACAAGATTGTCGATGCCGTCAAAAAGGAGGGGGCCACCGGTGCCACCATCATTCCCGCCAGAGGGACCGGGATTAAAGAGGCAAAAACGTTTTTCGGTCTGACACTGGAAGCCCAGACCGACATCATCTTGCTTCTGGCGGAAGAGCATGTGGCTGAAAAACTGTTAACCGTCATAAAAGACGTCGGAGAATTTGACAAGCCCGGAACCGGCATAGCGTTCATGCTGCCGGTGGAGCATGTGGTCGGTCTGGAAAGCCAGATGGAAAAATTCAAGCAGATTGTCCGGGACAGTTACCTGTAAAGCCTGGTCACATGCTTTTTATTTAAAGGAAGGAAATCTATGGAACCTGATAATTCCAAAATCATTCGGGTCAGGGATGTGATGCAGAAGGGAATCATCTCCATCGACGGTATGGCCACCACCCGTGAAGCAGTCAAGAAAATGAAGAAAAATAACGTATTTTCTCTTCTGGTGAACAAACGGCATGAAAACGATGCCTGGGGCATCCTGGTGTCCCAGGATATTGTCAGAGGCGCTATTTTACCGGGGCGGTCCCTGGATGAGGTGAATGTGTATGAGGTGATGACCAAACCGGTGATCACTGTTCCGGCGGATATGGATATCCGGTATGCGGTGCGCCTCATTTATCGGGCCGGCATCCGCCGGGCTCCGGTGGAGGACAAAGGAGAAATGGTGGGCATGATTTCCCTCATTTCGCTGATTCTGGATGCGAACGTGTTTTAATCCCCCTTGTTCACTGATTCCCGCTGCCCAGAAAGGCAAAGAGCCTTACCTGGTTGACAAGTTTCTGCAGCAAAAGCGCGTTGATCAACTGCTGCCGGGTATAAATGGAGCACCATGAATCCTCTGGTCTACAATTAGATCCACGGCGGACCGGATAATTTCTTCACATTTTACCTGTCGGCTCATGATCGGCTTCTTTTTGCGTTTTGCCAATATCGATATGGATGAGTTCGACTCCAAACGGTCCAATGGAATTTTGTTTGACAGAATCGCTTTTTCTGTTTTATTCCTGCACAGTTCAGGAGGTGACAGGGCATGATCTTGCAGAATCGATTGAACAATGGGAAAATATCTTTGAGCGGCGGAATTCTGCTGCTGCTGGTCTGTGCCATCTGGGGCGGCAATGCGGTCAGCATCAAATTCAGCAACCAGGGGATCCCTCCGCTGCTGGCGGCAACGGTCCGGTCCGTGGC
>JBFLKI010000199.1:0-3612 GCA_040883135.1 Desulfotignum sp.
CATGCTTTTTAAAATAAACCGCACCGATCAAAAAAGGCGCCTGGGCCGCAAAGTAAAGGGATATCCCCCGTATTACAGATGGATCAAACGGGTTGAACACCGGATGGAACCGGTCAAGCACCAGCCGGTTCAAGCCTTCCGAAACAAAGGAAAGAGGAAAATAAACCATCAGGCTGCAGGCGATATACACCAGGTTTGAAAGCAGAATGGTTGATAGGGTTTTTTCCAGGGAAGACGCTGGCAGCAGCAGCCATGAAAGGCCGTCTACCGGATCGTGAAAGGTTCTGTAAGTCCGGCTGGTCAGCCAGATGCCTCCGGCAAATAAAATGAACAGATACATGTTTCGATGAAACTGCGGTTCCAGGCTGCCGGAGGCATCCATCAAAGACAGACAGGTGACCAGACCGGCCACTGCGGAACAGATGACCAGGATGGACAATCTTTTCAGCACCAGAGTATTTCGTATCAACAGGTATATTCTTGTCGGTTGAATTCCTTTTTTAATCTGCATGATGTCCCTCCTTTTCGAAAACCGATGCCACTTGATCAGGATTTTCAATCACGGTGTTAAATAAAGTTTCCAGGTCTATGAACCCGTCTGCCTGCCCTGAATCCGCCAGAACCGCTTTGATCCCCCCGATATTTTTTTCGCTGTATAACACCGCATCGGTTTCCGGAAGGGTCTGCATGATTTCCACCCGCAGGTGTTTTGAGATTTCTTCCAGAGAGTGATTAAAAATAATTTTTCCATTGTCCAGGATCACCACTGGATCGATGAGACTCTCCAGATCACGCACCTGGTGCGTAGCGATGACAAACAGCCTCGCTTCGGTCAGAACGGATGCCAGCAGTCTTCGGAACTGCCGTTTGGAAGGAATATCAAGACCGTTGGTCGGTTCATCCAAAAGAATCAGGCGGCAATTGGACGCCAGCCCGAAAGCGATCAGGCATTTTTTCCGTTGGCCGTAGGAAGATTGGTGAAGATTGAGTCGACGGTCCACTTCGAACTGTTCAAGAAAACCCCTATACATGGCCGGATCAAATCCAGGATAAAAGGGCGCGTAAAGCCACATGTATTTTTCCGGGGTAACGGGCGGAAATCTGAACTCCTCGGGGATAAAAAAAAGATCCTCAAGAAATTCAGGCGAGCGTCTCGAGGGGGTTTCTTCACCCACCATCAGGGCCCCTTTCTGCGGGAACAACAAGCCTGACATCAGTTTCAGCAGGGAGGTTTTTCCCGCCCCGTTTTTTCCCAGGAGTCCGCAGATCCCCCCGCCCGGCAAAAAAAGATCCAGCTGGGAAAACAACTGCTTCGAACGGTATGAAAATGATATATCCTGCATTGAAATCATGACCGACCCCCAATTTAGTGTATTAGTTAAGTAGTTAACTCATTATATAATGCACAAATTTTTCCGTGTCAAGTGTTTTTTTTATGTATGGATCAGACAGGCCGGGTCCGCGTCACCCCGACCCGGGACATGGATATCAAGACCATTATCAACGGCAGGCACTCCCTTTGTTTTAATTTTATCTTTTTATTGACAGCCCCGTGTTCTCCATTCTATTCATGGACATTTGGAATGTACCCATGAATAAAAATGTCATTTCCTGTCAGATCAATGATCGACCCGAAACCTCCGGGGCTGCTTTGTTTGAGATTGCAAACAAAGAAATAACCGGTCGAGTACATCATTTTCACAGGAGTCTGCCTGGTTACAGGCCCACCCCGCTGGTCAGTCTGCCGGCACTGGCCGGTTATCTGGGAATCAAGGCACTGTTTGTCAAAGATGAAAACCTTCGCTTTGATCTAAAGGCGTTCAAGGTCCTGGGGGCAAGCTATGCCATGGCAAAATGCCTGGGCGAGGTGATCGGATTGGGCGATGATGAACTGACGTATCAAAATATTATGGCTCAAAAATCCAAATATGAGCACCTTACTTTTGTGACGGCAACGGATGGCAATCATGGAAGAGCGGTTGCCTGGGCGGCCGGACTGTTCGGCTGCAGAGCGGTGGTATATCTGCCCAAAGGCTCTTCTGCGGTCAGGTTGGAAGCCATCAGACATTACGGGGCCAGGGCATCAATCACCGGGATGAACTTTGATGACACCGTGATTCATGCCAGTCAGAAAGCACGGGAAAACTGCTGGACACTGCTTCAGGACACATCCTGGGAAGGGTACGAAAACGTACCGCGTCATATCATGCAGGGCTATTCAACACTGATAACGGAATCACTGGGCCGGGGACAGATGCCCCTTCCGACCCATGTCTTTGTCCAGGCGGGTGTCGGGTCGTTTGCCGCGGCCATGCTTGCGTCTCTCACCAACCTGAGCCACGGGGCGGCACCGAAATTTATTGTTGTGGAACCCGAAGGCGCCCCATGTCTGTTTGAATCCGTCAAAAAGAAAGAACGGGTCCGGATTGAAGGGGATCTGGCCACCATCATGGCGGGACTTTCCTGCGGGGAACCGAGCCTTATGGGGTGGGAGATACTCAAATCAGGTGCCAGTGCATTTTTAATGTGCGCCGATCAGGTCGCCCGAAGAGGGATGAAGGTCCTGGGCAATCCCCTGGCAGGCGATCCATGTATTGTTTCCGGCGAATCCGGTGCGGTCACTCTCGGCGCATTGTTTGAAGTAATGACAGATAAAGCCAATCGGAAAACAAGAAAGGATCTCGACCTGACCAGCGATTCCAGCGTATTGTTGTTTTCAACCGAGGGGGATACGGATCCGGAGGTGTATCGTGATATTGTCTGGACGTAAAACAGATTCATATGGGGGGGTATGATGACACGCAGAACAGCCGGGATGCTGCCCGTGATATTCATGGTTCTGGTTGTGGCGGCGCTGGTTCCGTGCGGCTGCGACCGGTCATTGCCGGCGGCGGACAGCGGACTTCAGGTAAGCCGCTCGGTGGTGATGTCGGGACTCAGTAATCCGTGGGATCTGGCCTTTGCTCCGGACGGGGCCATGCTGTTTACGGAAAAATGCCGGGGATTGTCCGTGCAAACCCCGGACGGGACGGTCCGGTTGTTGTTCGGGGGATCCGGCGCGGTTTTGACGGCGGAGGATTTTTTCTGCCAGGGGCAGAGCGGGATGCTGGGGGTTGCCCTGGATCCCGCGTTTGATGAAAACCGCCTGGTATACGTTTACATGGCTTCCAATGAGGGCGGGGACAAGACCAACCGGGTGGTGCGCTTTACGGTGGACAAGGAATATACCGTGGTTTCCGATCGAACAGACATTGTCACCGATATTTCATTCAAGCAGTCCTTGAACCGGTGGGGCGGTGCCGGCGCCCACAGCGGCGGCCGCATCCGGTTCAGCCCGTTTGACGGATATCTGTACGTCACCACCGGCGACAACCACAACGGGCCGCTGCCCCAGGACCTTTCCCGGCTGGGGGGAAAGATCCTGCGGGTCGACCGAAACGGCAATGCCGCGCCCGGCAACCAGACCCCGGCGGGTGGGGATCCGCGTATCTACACCCGGGGCCATCGCAATGTGCAGGGCATTGACTTTGAGCCTGTCACGGGCCGGCCCTTTGCCAGTGAACACGGCCCCGGACATGACGATGAAGTGACACCGCTGGCACCGGGCGGCAA
>JBFLKI010000200.1:0-4422 GCA_040883135.1 Desulfotignum sp.
TGGACCACGGCTCCCGTATCCGGATCACCCGTCAGGAAAATTAGATTAGCATGACTCTGCCTGAATTCAGTGTGCAGCGCCCTATATTTGTCTCCATGATCTTTCTCATGGTCCTGGTCATCGGTGCCGTGGCTCTGAGCCGTCTGCAGATCGACATGCTGCCTGCCGTTGAAATGCCCACTCTGTCGATTCGCACGGAATTTTCGGGCGCCAGTCCTGAAATCATGGAACGCCAGGTGACGCAGATCATCGAAGAAATCATTTCCACGGTCCCGGGCGTGGAAGAGATCACTTCGGATTCCTCCGAGGGGCGCAGCAATGTTCAGGTCCGTTTCAACTGGGGGACGAACATCGATTTTGCAGCACTGGATGTCCGGTCCGTGCTTGAAGATGAAATGAATGAGCTGCCTGAAGATATCGAGCGGCCCCAGGTCCGGAAATTTGACATCAGCAGTTTTCCTGTCGTGCTTTTAGGTGTCTCCAGCCGGCTTGACCCGGTGGATCTGACCCAGCTGATTGAAGATGAGATCCGGTACCGGTTTTCCAGAATACCGGGTGTCGCCCAGGTGGACATTTGGGGGGGGTTCAACCGTGAAATCCGCATCGAGCTGGATCCGGAACGGATCATGGCCTTAGGGTTGCCTTTGGACCGGATCATTCGTGCGGTCATCCGGGCCAACCTGGACAAACCAGCCGGCAAACTGGAACAGGGACAGTATGAAATCCAGCTGCGGGCACCGGCCCAGTTCACTGATCTGGACCAGATCCGCAATACGGTGGTGGCGCAGCAGGACGGTGCCGCCGTCACCCTGGCCCAGGTGGCCCGGGTGACCGACACGTATGAAAAACTGACCCGGATCATCCGGGTCAACGGCGAACCCGGCATCCGGCTGGCCGTCCGTAAACAGTCCCAGGCCAACACCGTGGATGTGTCGAACCGCATTCTCGCAGAGATCGATCGAATAAATGAGGCCATGCCCCAGGTTCAGATCATTCCGGTCATCAATCAGGGAAACTTCATTCAACGCTCCATCGCCAATGTGGCCCGATCGGTCCTTTACGGCGGCGGTCTGGCCGTCCTCATCCTGTTGTTTTTTCTGCGGACCGTGAGAAGCACCGTGGTGATTGCACTGGCCATTCCCATATCCATGCTGGCCACCTTTGCGTTGATGTTTTTCTTCAACTTCACCATCAATCTGATGACGCTGGGCGGGCTGGCCCTGGGGGTGGGCATGATGGTGGACAATTCCATTGTGGTACTCGAAAATATTTTCAGACACCGGTATGAACTGGACAAACCACCGGATATCGCCTCGAAGGTCGGTGCCATGGAAGTGGCGCCGGCCATTGTTGCCAGCACCGTCACCACCCTGGTAATTTTTCTGCCCCTGGTTTTTGTCCGGGGGGTTTCCGGCATATTGTTCACTGAAATGGCCTACGTGATCATTTTTTCTTTGTCCTGCTCTCTGCTGGTGGCCCTGTCTCTGGTCCCCATGCTCACATCCCGGCTGCTGAGAATCAAAAAACGGGCACAGACCCGTTCCATGATCTCGTTTTTCTTTTATCTGTCGGAATCCTTTTTCCTGAAATTGGCACACGTATACTCACGGCTTTTGAAAACCGCACTGAAACACCGTTTCATTACCGTCATCATCACGCTGGCCGCCCTGGGCGGTGCCATGCTGCTGGTTCCGAAAATCGGAACGGAATTTCTCCCTCCCAGTGACGAAGGAGAGGTGCGGATTACCGGAGAGATGGAAGTGGGGACCCGGCTGGATCTGGTGGACCGCCAGAGCCGGTGGATGGAATCCATCGTCTATCCGGCCGTACCGGAAGCGGTCTCTTCCGTGGTCAGTGTCGGCGCCTCCGGATACCGGCCCGGCAATGCCGCCAAAACTGAAATCAGCATATCCTTGACCCCCTCTTCCCAAAGAAACCGGTCCAATATCGACATTGCCAATGATTTACGTCACCGTCTGGCCAATCAGATTCCGGGGATGCTAATCCGGACCCGGGCCCCCCAGGGCCAGTTCATAATGGAACGGATCCTGGGAGGGGATGACGGCCTGAACGTGGAAGTCCGGGGATTTGATCTTGATATTCTGGAATCTCTGGCCGGCCGTGCCGCCGGACTCATTGAAACAGTCCCGGGCGTGACAGATATCGAGATCAGCCGGGAAACCGGCACCCCTCGCAGGGAAATACTCGTGGACCGGGACAAGGCCGCGGATGTAGGACTGAGTGTTCAGGATATCACTGATGTCCTCTCCACGGCCGTAGCCGGATCTAAAGCCGGTGAATATCAGACCGGCGGGGAATCCTTTCGAATTTTTGTCCAGCTCAGAGATGTGGAAAACCGCAGCCTGGATGAGATACTGGATCTCACCCTGACCACGGGATCCGGACAGCAGGTAGCGATAAGAAACCTGGTGTCTGTTGTTTCCGGATGGGGTCCGCTGTTGATCGACCGCAAGGATCAGCAGCGCATCGTCACCATATCCGCCAATGTTTCCGGCCGGGACATGGGATCCGTGGCAGCGGACGTCGCCGATCGTCTGAATGACATTCCCCGGCCGGCAGGATACGACCTGCGGGTGGCCGGAGATTTCGAAGAACAGCAGAAGGCGTTCCGCGAACTGATGATCTCACTGATCCTGGCGCTGGCACTGGTTTACATGGTCATGGCCTGCCAGTATGAATCCCTGATCAATCCCCTGGTGGTGATGTTCTCGGTACCCATGGCGGTCATCGGGGTGTTGGTCACCCTGTTTCTCACCCACACGACCCTGAATGTCCAATCCTATATCGGCTGTATCATGCTGGGCGGCATTGTGGTCAACAACGCCATTTTACTGGTAGATCAGTCCAGCCGACTGACCGGCCGGGGCATGCGTGTCCATGACGCGGTCATGGAAGCGGGCCGGCGTCGGCTGAGGCCCATTCTCATGACCAGCCTGACCACCCTTCTGGGTCTGCTTCCCCTGGCTTTGGGCATCGGTGAAGGGGCAGATGCCCAGGCACCGCTCGCCCGGGCCGTGGTGGGCGGTCTCACCGGCTCCACCCTGATCACCCTGGTGCTCATCCCGGTCATTTATTCTTTTTTTCACCCGGATTCAGGAGAGGTTCGGCCATGACATCCCGATGTTTCATACCATCAAGTATCGCAGGCCCAGTGATGGCGTGTCTGTTCTGTTTATGGCTGTTCTCAGGCTGCATTCCCGCCGATTTCCGGAATACCGGTCCGGCTGATCTGGAAAAACATATACCGGCACAAACCGATACACCGGTGGACGGCATCGGGACCTTTGAATTCATGCAGGAGCATCCGCCAACATCATCCCCTGTGGCGTCCGAAGAGACATCGGATCTGACTCTGTCGGTGGAACAGGCCGTGATGGCGGCGCTGGAACACAACCAAGACCTAAAAACCCGTCAGCTGAACCCGGTCATCGCCGGGGCATTCGAACAGCTGGAAAAAGGACAATATGACCCTGAACTGTTCGCTCAAATCGGTATTTTCAGAGAGGCAACCGGAGAATTGGAATCAGGAGATACCGCTGTTTCCGGTACCGCAGGCATCCGAAAAGCGACCCCGATGGGCACCACCCTGACGGCTGAGGCCGCCTATGAACAGGACCGGTACCCCCGGACCGCGGATCCCGACAAAACCCGGGTGACCCTGTCGGTCACCCAGGCACTGCTCCAGGGGGCGGGGCCGGCCGGCGGGCTGGTGGCCATCCGGCAGAGCGAACTGGAGACCCGGGCCAGTCTCCACGAGCTGACCGCCTATGTCCAGGCACTGGTGGCGGAAACGGAAATCGCATACTGGCAGTATGTCCTGGCCCGCCAGGAACACGCCATTGTGGAACGATCCCTGGCCGTGTCAAAAAAACAGCAGACCGATGTGCAGCACCAGATCGAAGTAGGGGTCCTGCCCCGCAATGAGCGGGCGGCCG
Source organism: Desulfotignum sp. (assembly GCA_040883135.1). GTDB lineage: Bacteria > Desulfobacterota > Desulfobacteria > Desulfobacterales > Desulfobacteraceae > Desulfotignum. The sequence continues at coordinate 3,957 of JBFLKI010000200.1, forward strand.
TGCAGTCGGAAGTGGCACGGCGGGAACAGGCCCTCATCGACTCCGCCAACAAGGTGGAAGCCTTCCGCCTGACCCTGTTGCACCTGATGGACCCGGGCATCGCCCGACATCTGGACCGCCGGGTGTCACCGGCCAGCGATCCGGCCATCGAACCGGACCCGGTGACCGATGTCCATGACCGCACCATCCTTGCCATGGCGATGCGGCCGGACCTGGCTGAAGCCCGGTTGCGCATGCAGCAGCGCCGCCTGGAAACCATCGTCACACACAACGGTCTGCTGCCCCGGCTCGATTTTTTCATGGATCTGGGAATCGCCGGATTCAGCCGCCGGTCTTCGGAGGCCTTTACGTCCCTGGACAATGGTGATATCGAACTGTTTGCCGGGCTGTCCTTGAGCCGGTTTGTGGGAAACCGGCCGGCCATGGCCCGGCACCAGGCGGCTCTGGCCACCCGTCAGCAGGCTAA
>JBFLKI010000201.1:0-16259 GCA_040883135.1 Desulfotignum sp.
ATCCTTGATATAATCATCGATCACGCTGGACGCTTTGTCCGACCATTTTTTGGATTCTTCATCAGACTGAGAAATTACTTTCCCGCCTTTTTCCAGGAAGAACGCCAGACCTTCTTCATCTGATTCATCCCATGCCTGGCCATGTTTCAAGGCAAATTCCGCATTGACTTCCCGGATGATTTGCTGCTGGTCCGGGGTCAGGCTGTTCCATTTGTCCTTGTTCATGAACACGGCAAAGGTGGTGGTATAGGCGGTGGAAAAATTCTGTGTCATAAAGGACACCACTTCCCCGACTTTCCAGCCTTTGTTGGTTTCCATGGGGTGCATGGATCCGTCCACTACCCCTTTTTGCAGCATCTGATAGGTTTCCCCCATGGATTTTCCCACTGGGGAAGCGCCCAGAGCAGCGACAAGTCGTCCACTGGTGCCGGTGCTTCTGATTTTCAGGCCATTGAGATCATCCAGGGTATGAACCGCTTTATCCCGGGTATGAAGCAGTCCAGGACCATGGGCATGAAGGAACATCAGCTCTGTGTCTTTGAACTCTTCTGGATCGAATTTTTCCAGTACGCCGTTGGCAACATTGGTGGCCTGGACACCGGAAGTGTATCCCATGGGAAGGTCAATGGCGGCTGCAACAGGAAACCGCCCCCTGGAATACGCCAGTACCGTCATGCCGATATCGGCAATTCCCTGGACCACTCCGTCATAGGTCTGGGGTGCCTTGGTCAGGGTGCCCGCCGGAAAATAGTTGATACTGATCTCACCGTTGGTACGGGATTCCACTTCTTTGATCCATTCTTCAGCCAGCTGGCTCTGGATATGGGTGGGGGGAAAGAAATTGGAATAGGTGAGTTGTGTCTTGGCCGTTGCATTCAGACTAAAGAATGCACAAAAACAAAAAACGAATAACGCCGGGATCGTAAATCTTTTCATCTTGAGGACCTCCTGAAAAAAGTGCGTTCTGAAAAAGAAAAAACCATTAAACGTGATACGGGAAGCACTCACCTCCTTTCGTTTGTTTCATTTTGGAGAATTAGTGTTACAATGTAACTATAATTAAGCGGTTTTTTATCACTATATTTAAAGATGCGAAACACTGTCAAGAGAAAAATACAGTTTGAAATAGAAAACAGCCGAATAATTGGTTGATTTATCAACTATTAATAATTTGATGCATTTACCGTTCAGTTTGCCTGAGCGAATCAGGCGGGTTGAAAGCGCATGTCAAAGAAAGATAAAAAAACTTGACATAGCTGTAATGTATCTATAAAGTATCTAATTAATAGCTTAAAGTATGGTCTGCAGGAAAAAAGGGAATAAGGGCCGAACCGGCGTTGGTCCGGCAATATATGAGGAACACAGATTTTTCCTTGACAGGTAGTTACAATGTGGCGTAATCATGATTACATTGTATTTTTATATGTCTAAAATAAAGGTAAAAATCACGTGTTGAATGCACAAATGAATGGTATGTCAGGGCGTTAGGGTGACAAGGGATTTCAGGTAAAAGACAACAAGGGGAAGAACATGAGGTACGCAGAAACAGGGTTCAATTTAGAGGTTGATCTTACCCGGGGGAACATTGAAAAGGTGGCGACCGACCCCAGGGATACAGCGCTCTATCTCGGAGGGCTGGGAACGAATGCCAAGATTTTATGGGACCGGGTGGGTCCGGAGGTGACCCCTTTCTCCCCGGAAAACCTGTTGATCTTCAGTGCCGGCCTGCTCTGCGGCACACCTGCCACCGGCTGCAACCGGACCATTTTGTCCACTATTTCCCCCCAGACCGAACTGATGGCCTTTTCCATGATGGGTGGTTTCTGGGCCCCGGAGCTCAAATATGCCGGATATGACAAGGTGATTTTGCGGGGCAAGTCTGAAAAGCTGGTATATCTTTGGATTCACAATGATACCGTGGAGATCCGGGACGCCTCCCACCTGGCAGGCAAAGGCGCTGTGGAGACCGCCGAGATCATCCGTCAGGAGCTCAAACAGCCCAAGGCCCAGGTGGCGGCCATCGGACTGGCCGGTGAAAACCGGGTGTATTACGCGTCCGTTGAGCAGGGACGGTCCTCGGCCAGCCGGGGCGGCATCGGTGCGGTCATGGGGGATAAGCGGGTCAAAGCCATCGCTGTGAGGGGCACCAAAGACATCAACCTGGCAAAACCTGAAGAATTTGTCTCGTTGTGTAACGAGGTTTTGGCCTATATCAAACACCGGGAAGACAACCCCATCAAAGGGGTGATGACGATTCTGCAGGGCCTGGGATCTCCCCAGGAGATGAAAGTCCATGACGAGAAATGGCACACCGAGAACTTCATGTGGGGCAACTCCCGGACAAGGCGCAAAGGATTCTGGAACGAGGAGATCGAAGAAGCGTGGACCGACACCCTGGAAGGTGCCCGGACCCGGCTCATCTCCTGCTTCAACTGTCCCATGAAATGCGGGGCCACCATTTCCATGCCCGGGCTGCCCACCTATATGATGAAATGCTTCACCAAACTGACCTATACCATGGCGGCATATTCCGATCTGGACTTTGGTCTGCGGATCGCTCAAAAGGCCACGGAATACGGACTGGACGGATTCTCCACGCCTCAGGTCATGGCCTTTGCCCTGGAACTGCTGGAAGCCGGCATTCTGAAGCCGGAGGATTTTCCGGGCCTGCCGGAAACAAACGAGGACCGGTTCTTCTATCTCCTGGACATGATCGTGAACCGGGAAGGCATCGGAGATATTCTGGCCAAGGGGACCTACTGGGCCGCCAAGGAGATCGGCAACGGGGCTGAAGAATATGCCCACAATACCATTAAGAAACACGAACAGCTGCCCTTGAAACTCTCCATGCTCAACCCCATCTATTTTCTGATGTACTCCGTCGGGGAAAAAATCAACATTACCCAGATCGAGGGCCAGTTTCCCCAGGCCCCGTTTCCCAAACGGGAACACAGAGAAAAGTTCTGCGAGGACTGGATCCAGGTGCCCCATGAAAAGTTCAAACAGTATTTCATAGACTGGGAACTGCGGGGAGAGAATTCCATCCCCTATTATCCCACGGTGGAGATGACCTGCGACATTGTGGAATGGCAGGAGATGATGCACTATATCGATGATGCTCTGGGCCAGTGTGCCGGGTTGTCCTCTTTTCCGCTGAAACCGCCCTACCATATCCACAACTATCCCAAATTCATCTCAGCCGGGGCCGGCATCGAGATGGACCAGGAAACACTTTCCGATGCGGCCAAACGCTACCGGACCCTGGTCCGGGCCGTCAACATCCGGCGGGGGATGAGACGACAGGACGACAGGCCGCCCGAGAACCACTGGAAAAAGCGGTTCCCGGAACTGGAGGAACAGCTGCTGGATGCCTATTACCAGTTGAAAGGCTGGAACAAGGAAGGGATTCCCACCAAAGAGGCCCTGGAGAAAATGGGCTTGGGCTATGTGGCGGATGATTTTATCCAGCGGGGAATCCTCACGGAAGATGAGACAGCGGATGTGCAGACAGAAACACAGACCCAATAGTGTGGAGGGCAGAGACAGTGGCTGGTAAAACAAAAGAAAAGAAGATCGTTAAGACCATAAAGATCGACGTGGATAAGTGCAATGGGTGCCGGGCCTGTGAAGTGATCTGTTCCGCGTTTCATGCATCCCCCAAATACAGTTCCAACAACCCTGCCAGATCTAGGATTCGGATCATCAGAGAACCGCTGCGGGACATCTATGTGCCGGTGTATGCCGGGGAATATACCATGGCGGAATGCGCGGGCCGGGATAAATACACCATCGACGGCAAGGAATATGACGAGTGTTCCTTCTGCCGGGCTTCCTGTCCATCCAGAGAGGAGTTCAAGGAGCCGGATTCGGGTCTGCCTCTGAAATGCGACATGTGTGAAGGCGAAGATGAACCCTTGTGTGTCAAGTGGTGTCTGGTGGACGCGCTGACCCTGGAAGAGCGGGAAGAAGAGGTGGAAGAACAGGAAGAGATGGAAGACCTGGAACTGGGTCTGGAATCTCTGGCAGATAAATTCGGCATGCAGACCATCATGGATACCCTTGCCCGCATGTCCAAAGATGACAAAAGCAAATAAAAAGGACACACCATGGAGACCATTGCGCCTTTTATAGAAGTAATCGACGAGATCAAGGAAGCCGGGGGTGATCCTTTCCAGCTGTGCTTTCAGTGCGGGTTGTGCGACACGGTCTGCCCGTGGAACCGGGTCCGGGATTTCAGCATGCGCCGGCTGGTGAGGGAGGCGGCCTTCGGGTTGACGGAAATCGAAGGAGAGGATATCTGGCGGTGTACCACCTGCGGCCGGTGCCCCTCCCAGTGTCCCCGTGGCCTGGGGCAGATCGAGGTGAGCCAGGCCCTGCGCCGGGTGGCCACGGAATACGAGGTGTTCCCTGCGTCAGTCAAATCCGCCCGAAGCGCCCGGGCCAGCGTGATTTCCGAGGGCAACCCGCTCCAGGGGGAACGGGCGTCCCGGGGGGACTGGGCCAAAGACATGGATGTCAAGCCCTTTGAACCGGGCATGGAGATCCTGTATTTTGTGGGATGCTATTTTTCCTATGACCCGCGCATGAAAAAGGTGGCCCAGGCGACCGCCAACATTTTAAATGCAGCCGGTGTGGATTTCGGTATTCTGGCGGACAGGGAAAACTGCTGCGGGGAGAGCATCCGCAAAATCGGCAGTGAAAAGGTGTTTGTTGATCTGGCCAAAACCAATATCAAAACCTTTATCGATGCCGGCGTCAAAAAGATCCTGGTGTCTTCCCCGCATTGCTACCACACCTTTAAAAATGAGTACCCCGAATTCATGGTGAACTTCGAGGTGATCCACATGACCGAATATCTTCTGGACCTGATCAATTCCGGGCGCCTGACCCTGACAAAAGAGATGGACCAGATCGTGACCTATCATGACCCCTGTTACCTGGGACGGCACAACAATATTTATGATGCACCCCGGCTGCTGCTGGAGAAGGTGAACGGCATCACCCTGCTGGAAATGGCGGATCATGGGAAAAACAGTCTGTGCTGCGGCGGTGGCGGCGGCCGGATCTGGATGGACACGCCGCAGTCGGAGCGGTTTTCCGACATCCGTTTGAAACAGGCCACGGATGTCGGCGCCAAAGTACTGGTGACATCGTGTCCCTACTGCATCACCAACTTCGAGGAAAGCCGCCTGAACCTGGAATATGAAGAGGCGCTGGAGATTAAAGATATTACGGAAATCATCAACGACATGCTGTAATACCCAACGCCTTTCATGACGATACGATGAGGAGATAAAAAGTGGTAAACGACATACTGCCAACAGAACAGATGAAAATGTTTTCGGACAGCCTTGCCGGCAAGGATTTCGGCGATGTGATGGTGGTGGGCGGCGGGGTCAGCGGCATCCAGGCCTCTTTGGACCTGGCCACCGCCGGATTCCGGGTGTACCTGGTGGAAAAAGGTCCCAGCATCGGCGGGCACATGGCCCAGCTGGACAAGACCTTTCCCACCAACGACTGTTCCATGTGAATACTTTCACCCAAACTGGTCGAGGTCGGCCGGCATCCCAACATCGAAGTACTCACATTTACGGAAGTGGACACCATTGAAGGAGAGAAAGGCGATTTTCAGGTGACCCTGAAAACCCGTCCCAGATACATTATTGAAGAGAAATGCACCGGGTGCACCACCTGTATGGAATACTGTCCCGTGGAATATCCGGACGCATTCAACCAGGGGATTTCCAGCAACAAGGCGGTGCATGTCTATTTTTCCCAGGCCATCCCCCTGGTGGCCTATATCGATGATTCCTGTCTGTACCTGTCGGAGAAAAAGTGCGATATCTGCCGGGGGGTGTGTCAGACCGGGGCCATTGATTTCCGTCAGACACCCACCCGGACCCGGATCCATGTCGGGGCGGTGATTCTGTCATCCGGTATCACACCGTTTGATCCGTCCGCCAGAGAGGAATACGGATATTCCCAGTATACCAACGTGGTCACCAGTATGGATTACGAGCGGCTGCTGTCCTCCACGGGTCCCTATGGCGGAGAGGTACGGCGGGGCAGTGACAAAAAGCACCCCAAAAACATTGCCTGGATCCAGTGCGTGGGATCGAGGCGGGTAACCCCCGGGGACAACAGCTATTGTTCCGGGGTTTGCTGCACCTATACCCAGAAGCAGATGATTCTGACCAAGGACCATGAGCCGGATGCCAGGTGTACGGTGTTTCATAATGATATCCGGTCATTCGGCAAGGATTTCGAGCGGTATTTTCAGCGGGCCGATGACCTGCCCGATACCCGGTTTATCCGAAGCTATGCATCGGTAGCCGGAGAAAATCCGGAAACAAAGAATATCCGGGTGAGATATGCCACGGCTGATGAAGGGGTCAAGGAAGAAGAATTTGATATGGTGGTGCTGTCCGTGGGATTGAATCCCCCCAAGGCGTATAAAGAGATCGCCGAGAAATTCAAGATCGACATCAATGACCACGGGTTCTGTGACATTGATTCATCCAATCCGGTCCAGACCAGCCGGCCCGGCATTTTTGTGTCCGGTGCGTTTCAGGGACCCACCGATATTCCCGAGTCGGTGTTTTCCGCCAGCGGGGCCGGATCCCGGGTGGGAGAGATGCTCAATTTCCGCCGGGGAAAACTGGCCAGAGAAAGAGTTTATCCGGAAGAGCGGGATGTGTCTGGAGAAGAACCCAGAATCGGGGTGTTCGTGTGTCATTGCGGGGCCAATATTTCAAGTGTGGTCAATGTGCCCGCCACCGTGGAATACGTCAAAACCCTGCCCCATGTGGTGTATGCCCAGGAACAGATTTTTTCCTGCGCCACCAACTCAGCCCAGGAAATTACGGACGTGGCTCGGGAACAGGGACTCAATCGCGTGGTGATCGCGGCCTGTTCTCCCAGAACCCTGGAGCCGCTGTTCAGAGATACCTTGCGGGAAGCCGGACTCAACCAGTATTATCTGGATATGGCCAATATCCGGGAGCACTGTTCCTGGGTCCATTCCAGACAGAAAGAAGACGCCACCCGCAAAGCCAAGGACATCGTGCGCATGTCCGTGGCCAGGGCCGCCTGTCTGGAATCGTTGAAGGAATTTGATCTGCCGGTGAACAAGACGGCCCTGGTGGTGGGCGGCGGGATTGCCGGCATGACCTGCGCGTTGTCCATTGCCTCCCAGGGCCATATCGTGGAGCTGGTGGAAAAAAGCAGCGCACTGGGCGGGATGGGCCGGCGGATCCACGGGACCCTGGAAGGCCTCGAAGTCCAGGCCTATCTGGATGACCTGATCGCCAAGGTCTACAAAAATCCGAATATCCACGTGTCCCATGACGCTGAAATCACGAATGTGGCCGGATATCTCGGCAATTTCACCACCACAGTGAAGACCGAAGGCCGCACCAAGATCATCAAACACGGGGCATCGGTGCTGGCCATCGGTGCGGATGTATACAATCCCACCGAATTTCTGTATGGAGAAAATGACGCGGTGTTCACCCACCTGGAGATCGGTGAGGAGATCGCCAAAGGCAATGAGGCGGTGACCCAGGCGGAAAGCCTGGTGATGATCCAGTGTGTGGGCTCCAGGAACGAAACCCATAACTACTGCTCCAGAGTGTGCTGCGGCCATGCCGTGAAAAACGCTCTGAAACTCAAGGAGAAAAATCCGGACATGCGGATCTATATCCTGTTCAGGGATATGCGCACCTATGGGTTTAAAGAAGATGCCTATCGCCGAGCCTCGGAACTGGGGGTGCAGTTCATTCGGTATACCCCGGAGGATCCCCCTGAGGTGGAAGCCGTATCTGAAGGCGGACAGAATCTGCTCCGGGTGACCGTGACCGATACCATCCTGGGACACCGGCTGGAACTGGATGCCGATATCCTGTCTCTGGCCGCCGCGGTCCGGCCCCCGGCATCGATTCATGACATCGCCGCCAAGTTCAAAGTGACATTGAGCCCGGATGAGTTTTTCAAAGAAGCCCATGTCAAACTCAAACCCGTGGAATTTGCCGCGGACGGGGTCTTTTTATGCGGCACGGCCCACTATCCCAAGCATATTCCCGAAACCATCAACCAGGCCTACGGGGCTGCCGGAAGGGTGATCACGCTGTTGTCCAAAGACACGGTGGTGGCATCGGGATCCGTGGCCAAGGTGAATGAAGACGACTGTGTATCCTGCGGGGCCTGTATCACGGCGTGCACCTACGGAGCCATCCAGTTCCACGATACGCCCAAAGGCAAAAAAGCTATTGTGAATCCGGTCCTGTGCAAGGGCGACGGGCTGTGCAATGCCAAATGTCCCACCAATGCCATCGTGCTCAAGCATTTTACCAATGAGGCGTTGTGCGGGCAGATCGATGCGGCGGTCACAGCCGAACAGATTTCCGCGAAAATGGATGCACTGCTGGAAGAGGCATAAATACAAAAAAGCCTTGTAAAAAAAGGAGATCCTTACGAATGAGTTCCGCTCAAGAGTTCAAGCCGAAACTGCTGGGATTTGTCTGTCACTGGTGAGCATACGGGGCAGCGGACCTGGCTGGAGTTTCCAGACTACAATATGCAAATGAGATGCGGCTGATCCGGGTGATGTGTTCGGGCCGGGTGGACCTGGAGTTTATCTTCAGAGCGTTTTCCAACGGGCATGACGGCGTGTTCATCGGCGGATGCAAGCTGGATGAGTGCAACTATGTCACCCACGGCAATTATGACGCCTACGCCAATACCTATATCGCCAAAAGAATATTGACCCATATCGGTCTCAATCCGGATCGGCTGAGAACCGAGTTCATGTCCGGGGCCGACGGCCATCTGCTCGCACAACATACGGATGACTTCAGCCGGCAGATTGCCGAAATCGGTCCCCTGGGTGCCGGCGAAGGAATGGATCCGGATATGGTCAGGTTAAAGCTGGCGGCCGCCAGAGACTTGGTGCCTTTCATCCGCCTGGCCGAAAGAGAAAAGCTGCGGGTACCGCTGAAATCCAAAAAAGCGTATCAGGATTTTTTCAGCCGTCCGGAAACAGACGATCTGTTTGACCGGATGCTGACGGACAAACTGGCCATCAGCCAGATTCTGCTGCTGTTAAAGGAAAAACCTTTGTCCACCAGTAATATTTCCGGGCGGCTGGGGTTGAACCCGTCCGAGGTGTCCCGACATATGATCACCTCCTCCCGCCACGGTATGGTCAAATATGATACGGCCAGCAACTGTTATGAACTGGTCCGGGCATAACTAAACGAATTTTATGGGAAGCATCCGATGGAAATTGAAAGAGTGGATCAGATAATCGAAAAGCACCATGGAGAGGCCAGCAATCTGCTTCAGATCATGCTGGACATTCAAAGTGAGAACAACTGGCTTTCCAAGCAGGCACTGGCACGGGTCAGTGAAAAACTGTCCGTCCCGATGACCCGGATTCAGCATATCGCCACGTTTTACAAGGCGTTCAGCCTGGTTCCCAAGGGGCGGCACAAGGTGCATATCTGCATGGGTACGGCCTGTCACGTCAGGGGGGCCACAAGAATTCTGGACACGGTGGAGGAAGCCACCGGTATCAAGCCGGGTGAGACCGACCTGGATCTGAAGTTCAGCCTGGAAACCGTGAACTGTCTGGGATGCTGCGCCCTGGGACCAGTCATGGAAGTGGACGGCAAGGTCCATGGAAAAATGTCACCGGTCAAGGCGTCCAGCGCCTTGAAAACATATGAATAGGGGAAAATTATGGCACGGTTAGAAACGCCGGAAGCACTGGAAAGTTTCCGGCAGGAGATATTGTCCAGAAGAGATCCTGACAGCCCCTGTGTGTCCATCTGCGCGGGTGCCGGGTGTGTGGCGTCCGGTGCGGATGAAGTCATTGCCGCGTTTGAAAAGGAAATTCAAACCCGGGAACTGTCCGCCACGGTCTCCACGAAAGGCACGGGGTGTCCGGGGTTCTGTGAACAGGGACCGGTGGTGGTGATCTATCCCGAGGAGATCTGTTATCTTCAGGTTCAGGCCAAAGATGTGCCCGAGATCGTGGAGCAGACCATTCTGAACAAACAGGTGGTGGAACGGTTGTGCTACAAGGACGCTGCCACAGGAGAGCGGGCCGTCAAGGAGTCGGATATCCCGTTTTACCGGTCTCAGCAGCGTACGGTATTGTGCAACAACATCAAGATCGATTCCAAACGCATCGAAGACTACCTGGCTTTGGGCGGGTATGCCGCTTTGGCCAAAGCCCTGGGACAGATGACCGATCTGGATGTGCTCGAAGAGGTGAAAAAATCCAATATCCGCGGCCGGGGCGGGGCCGGGTTTCCGGCCGGCCGAAAATGGGAAGGCTCCAGAAATGCGGATGACCCCATCAAATACGTGATTGTCAATGCTGATGAAGGCGACCCGGGCGCGTTCATGGACCGGGCACTGCTGGAGGGCAATCCCCATTCCATCCTGGAGGGACTGATTTTAGGCGGATATGCGGTCGGTGCCCATGAAGGATATTTCTATGTCCGTCAGGAATATCCCCTGGCTGTGGCAAACATCAACCTGGCCATCAAACAGGCGGAGCATTACGGCCTTTTAGGTGAGAACATTCTGGGGTCGGGGTTTGATTTCAAGGTGATCGTGCACCAGGGGGCCGGTGCGTTTGTGTGCGGGGAATCCACTGCGTTGATGACCTCTCTGGAAGGCAAGGCCGGTGAACCCCGCCCCAAGTATGTGCGGTCCAATGTCAAGGGATTGTGGGAACGGCCGTCCGTGTTGAACAATGTGGAAACATGGGCCAATATCCCCTTGATCATCGACAAGGGAGCGGACTGGTTCACGTCGGTGGGCACGGACAGTTCCAAAGGCACCAAGATCTTTTCCCTGGTGGGGAAAATCACCAACACCGGGCTGGTGGAAGTGCCCATGGGCATGACCTTGAAAGAGATTATCTATGATATCGGCGGCGGGATTCCCAACAACAAGAAATTCAAGGCGGTTCAGACGGGCGGACCCTCCGGCGGCTGTATTCCCGGCCATCTGCTGGACCTGCAGGTGGGGTTTGACGAACTCACCAAAGCCGGTTCCATGATGGGGTCCGGGGGCATGATCGTCATGGACGAGGACACCTGCATGGTGGATGTGGCCAGGTATTTCATCGAATTTCTCACGGATGAATCCTGCGGCAAGTGCGTGCCCTGCAGAGAAGGGCTGCGCCAGATGCACCGGATTTTGACCAATATCACCAAAGGCAAGGGTAAGGAAGGCGATATCGAACGGCTGGAGGAACTGGCCGAGACCGCCGTGGAAGCCTCGTTGTGTGCCCTGGGCAAAAGTGCGCCCAACCCGTTTTTAAGCACGCTGAAATATTTCCGTGACGAGTATGAAGCCCATATCCATGAACAGAGATGCCCGGCCCTGTCCTGCAAGGAACTGATCAGTTTCTACATCGATCCGGACAGATGCACGGGCTGCGGTACCTGCCGCAAGCAGTGCCCGGCAGATGCCATTGACGGCGACAAAAAACTGATCCATATCATCGATCAGGACAAGTGCACCCGGTGCGGCACCTGTTTTGAAGTGTGTCCGCCGAAATTTTCTTCCGTGGTCAAACTCTCAGGGGAACCGGTACCGGATCCTGTGCCTGAAGAAGAACGAACCATCCGGAAAAAGACAACACAGAAAGGATAGGTCATCATGGGTGACATTCAATTTGAAATCGATGGACAGACCGTGACCGCGGATCCGGGCATGACCGTTCTGGAGGTGGCACAAAGACAAGGAATCCATATTCCCACCCTGTGTCACCATGAAAAACTGGAGCCTTTCGGGGGTTGCCGGCTGTGTATCGTGGAGGTGGAGGACCGGGGCTGGACCAAGTATGTGGTGTCGTGTGTGTTCCCGGTGGCAAAAGATATCAAGGTGAGAACCCGGTCTGAAAAAGTGGACCGGCTTCGCAAAACCATCATCGAGCTGCTCATGGCCCACGCGCCGGATGCGCCGCAACTGGTCGAACTGGCAAAAGTGTACGGGGCCGATCCCAATCGGTATGAAAGAGATCCCTCTTTCTGCATCCACTGTGGCCTGTGCGTGAGATACTGTGCGGAAGTGGCCGGCCGGCACGCTTTAGGGTTCGTGGACCGGGGCATCAACAAGGAGATCAGCTTTGTGCCGGAAATTGCGGCCCGATACTGTAACGAATGCAAAGAGTGTTTTCCCTTGTGCCCGACCTCCTATCTCCAGGCCGCATTTGTCTATGCCCAGGCCATGGCATTCCCAGGCGCATGAGCCATGGACTTTTCGTTGGAAAACAGGTAATATCATATGTTGGTTTGTGACCTGTCATGGCCGCATTTTTTTACTAATACAGGGCTGAAGGATCAGAAAAAAGGGTGGATATCAAAAAAAGACATACCCAGCAGTTTACGGTGTTTGAATGCAGTGCCGGCACCTGTGATCCTATCTCCATGGAACTGATCGGGGAAGAGCCCTTTTTGATCCGCATCGAAGACCACCCCTATTCAGTGGTGATGCGGACTCCGGGCAACGAGATCTGGCATGCGGCCGGATTCTGTCTGGGGGAAGGCCTGGTGAACCGGCCGGAGGATATTCGAACCATCGGGTATGATGTCAACCTGGATCCCAATGTCATTGATATCTGGCTGACGGAAGAGCGGAAAAAAAAGATCGGGCATCTGCTCAAGCGAAAAAGCTTTGTCAGTCAGACCAGCTGTGGCATCTGCGGCAAGGAGATGCTCAAAGACATCCAGTCTTCGGTGCAGCCGGCCCCGGACGGATTTAAGCTGTCCCTGGACCGGGCCATGGCCTGTATCGCCGCCCTGTCCAAAAACCAGCGATTCTACCAGCGGACCCGGGGATCCCATGCCGCCCTGCTGTTCAGCGCTGACGGGGAGACCCTGGCTTTTGCCGAAGATGTCGGTCGTCACAACGGCCTGGACAAGGCGGTTGGGAAGGCGTTTCTGGATCACACCCTGGACCGGGCCCGGATTCTGGTACTGTCATCCCGGATCAGCTATGAACTGGTGCAGAAGGCGGCCCGGGCGCGGATTCCGGTGATCATTTCCAATTCCCGGCCCACAGCCCTGGCAGCGACGATGGGAAAATCATTGAACATGACCCTGGCGTTTCCTGCCGGGGAGGATCAAATCATGGTGGTATGTGGTGAACACCGTTTTATCCAGAGCAGTAATTACATGCGGGGAATTTCATGAAACAATGGTGAAATCGGCCCCGAATATGATTTAAATAGTGAGGAGGAACCATTGAAAATCTTGACAACTGTAAAAAAAGTCGTTGACGTGGAATTGAATATCCATGTGGAGAACGGCGCCATTCTGGACAAGGGCTTGCAGTACGTGATCAATGCCTGGGATGAGAATGCCGTGGAAGCCGCGGTTCAGCTCAAGGAGTCCCACAAGGCGGACACCACCCTGGTATCCATGGGCAGTGGGGACAATACCGATATCATCCGGAAATGCTATGCCATGGGGATTGACAACGCCATTCATATTGATGATCCGGCCCTGGCAACGGCGGATTCTCCCACATTCGCCAGAGTGCTGCAAAAAGTGGTTGAAGCAGGGGATTATGATCTGGTGATCACCGGCAAGCAGGCCCAGGACACGGACGCCGGTCAGGCCGGTATCATGCTGGCGGAATTTCTGGGCATTTCCTGCGTCAGCAATGTTATTGATATAAAGGTCACCGATGAGTCCCATATCCAGGTATCCCGGCTGGGGGATGCGGGCACGGAAGTGGTGGATGTGACCCTGCCGGCCGTGATCACGGTGAGCGACAGCATCAACGAACCCCGGCTGCCGGCCATGCGGGGCATCATGATGGCCAAAAAGAAAAAGATCAACGTCATGGACCTGGCCGGTTTGGGCACGTCTTTTGAAGAAGTGGGGGGTACCGCCCCGAAATCCGAGATCGTGGAATTCATGCCGACGGAAAAACGCAAAGGCGGGCAGAAATTTGAAGGCGATCCGGCGGAGATCACCGCCAAAGTGGTGGATCTGCTGGTGAATGAGGCCAAGGTGTTATAACCCCATATCATACGTGAAGGATAAAAGACGATGACAAACATACTTGTAGTTGCAGATATCAAGCAGGGCGAGCTCAAGGGGAGCACGACCGAACTGTTGTCCAAAGCGCGGTCACTGGGGGCACAGACCGCCGTCGTGGCGGTGGGAAGCCAGGTGAAGGATCTGGCATCTCAGCTGGCGGCCGCGGGGTCGGATACCCAGTATATCGTGGATGACCCTTCCCTGGAAAAGTTTTCCGCCAAGCCGTTTGCCGCAGCGGTTGTTCAGGCGGCCAATGAATTCAACGCGGACATGGTGTGGTTCGGGTTTTCTGAAACCGGCAAGGCAGCGGCCCCCCGGGTTGGGGTGCAGCTGGATGCCGCCTGTGCCACCGAAATCACCGATGTGACCATTGACGGCGATGCGGTCCAGATCATTCGTCCCGCCATTGCCAACAAGGTGCTTCAGAAAGTGAAAATCAACGCCCCGAAACTGGTGGCCGTGGTCCGGGCCGGAGCGTTTGAGCCAGACCCGGAAGTCACGGGCAAGGAAAACGTGGTCACGCTGGATCCGCCGGAAACCGATACCGGTGCCAAAGTCAAGGAACTGATCTCCGATGCCTCCGGTGAAATCGATCTGACCGATGCGGATATTGTCGTGTCCGTGGGCCGGGGTGCCAAAGATCAGGCCGGCGTGGATCTGGTCAAGGCCCTGGCCGATGATCTGGCTGCCGGGTTCGGTTCTTCCCGGGCCATGGTGGATGCCGGGCTGATGGCGCACAACAAGCAGGTGGGACAGACCGGAAAAATCGTGGCACCGTCTCTGTATATTGCCGTGGGGATTTCCGGGGCGATTCAGCATCTGGCGGGCATGAACGGGTCCAAGGTGATCCTGGCGGTAAACAAGGATCCGGAAGCGCCGATTTTCAATGTGGCTGATTTTGGGATTGTCGGTGACCTCTTTGATGTGGTACCCTTGCTCAAGGAAGAGATCAAAAAAATACGGGCCTGACCGCCCGCAACCCTGAACCCTGAAATTAGTACATGAGGTAGATATGAGTCCGCTGTTCATGACCCTGTTGCTTTTGGTGGGCCTGGGAATTTTCGCCAGGACCATGTATCAGAGAATCCTTTTGCTGATGGCCCTGGAGCCGGCGGACCGGTTCAACCGGATCAAGGACCGGCTCAAGAACCTGGTGGTCATTGCCCTGGGCCAGAAACGCCTGGTGGGGCGGAAAAAAGAACGGGCGTCCGGTATTATGCACGCCCTGATTTTCTGGGGTTTCTGTATCCTGCTCATCCGGTCCATCACACTTTACGGCGAAGGGTATGTTCACGGGTTCCAGCTGCCGCTGCTGGGGGAATCCTCCATTCTGGGGTACCTGTACATTGCTTTGAAGGATATCATGGAAGGGGTGGTTCTGATCATGGTGATCTGGGCGTTTTACCGGCGCCTGGTGGTCAAGCCGCCCCGGCTTCACAATACCTGGGAAGCCTATCTGGTTCTGGGCATGATCGGGGTGCTGATGATATCGGACCTGCTGTATGACGGCGCCCGGTTCAACCTGATCACCGCATACGGCAATCCGGGAGACCTTCACTATTTTAACAACCCGACATTCGGTCAGGAGTTTCTCTGGACCCCGGTGACCATTCTGGCGGGCAACGTGATCTCCGGGTTTTCCTCCGTGGGCATGGAACGGGTCATGGGCCTGATGTTCTGGATCCATATCATCACCCAGCTGACATTCTTGAATATTCTGCCGTTAGGCAAGCATTTTCACGTGATTACCTCTTTGCCCAACGTGTTCCTCAAAAGCCTGGATTATCCCCATGACAAAATCAAACTGCTGGATCTGGAGGATGAATCCGTGTGGGAGGACGAAACCTTAGGGGTCAATCACCTGCACCAGCTCAACTGGAAACAGGGCCTGGATCTGTACACCTGTACCGAGTGCGGCCGATGCAAGGAGGTGTGCCCCACCTATGTCACGGACAAGCCGCTGAACCTGCATGATTTCAACGATACCCTCAAGGCGGAACTTTACGCCAATGCCGACAACCTGATCCATCGTGCCAGACTGGCGAAAACCCTGACCGGGGATGCCGAGGCAGATGCCAAGACCAAGGAAAAGATGGCGGTGTTCAAACCGGAAAAAGCCCTGGTGGGGGAAGTGATCGCCCTGGACACCCTGTGGGCCTGCACGACCTGCCGGGCCTGTGAACAGGTGTGCCC
>JBFLKI010000202.1:0-8733 GCA_040883135.1 Desulfotignum sp.
GGCTTGGGGGTCCGGCCGGCGTTATTGTAGTTCTGGCCACCAATAACTAAAATAACGCAGGCCTGACCCCTTTAGCTTTAATAATTGGTGAGCTTGATCTCGATCCGCCGGTTTTTGCGATAGGCTTCCGGGGTGTCGGCCGGATCGATGGGATGGTATTTGCTGAACCCGGCGGCGGCCATCCGGTTTTCCGGAATCCCCTGGCGGCTGAGAAACCGCACCACGGAAAGGGCCCTGGCCGTGGACAGTTCCCAGTTGGAAGCAAAAAATGCATTGTTGATGGGGATCTTGTCGCTGTGGCCGTCAATCTGAAGAATCCAGTCGATATCGCCGGGAATCTTTTGGGCCACCGTCAACAGCGTGTCTGCCAGGGCGGTCAGGTGTGTTTTTCCTTGCTCCCCCAGCTCGGCGGACCCGGAGGCGAAAAACAGTTCCGCCTGGAACACGAACCGGTCCCCCCGGATCTGTATGGCCGGGTTGTCCCCCAGGATCTGTTTGAGGCGTCCGAAAAACTCAGACCGGTACTGGGTCAGTTCATGCACTTTTCTGGCCAGGGCGATGTTCAATTGTTTGCCCAGGTCTTCGATCTGCTCATCCTTTTTCTCCGATGCTTTTTCCACCTGGGCCAATGCGGTTTTGATCACCTCCAGCTGCTCCCTGAGCCGGGAAATCTGATCGGTGAGCAGGGCCACCTCAGCCCTGGCCGATGCCGACAGCTGCCGCTCCTTTTCAATGCTCTCCTTCTGGGAGGCCAGCACCGCGGACAACGCCTGGATCCGGATCTCCTGTTCCTCGATTTTTTCCTGGGCCAGCATCGTGGTTTCGGTCTGGTCCGCCAGCCGGGCTGCCAGGCGCATGGACCGGTCTCTGATCACCCCCAGTTCCCGGTCCCGGGATGCCAGGGCCGCGGCCAGATCTCCCACTTCCTGTTCCAGCTGCTCCCTGACCTGCCGCAGGGCCGAGATGTCCTCGTTAAGGCTGGCAATGGTGAGCATCTGCTGTTTCAGGGTGTCTTCATCCATTTGAGCTTGTGCCTGATAATCCGCCACCTGGGACATGAGGATCTCTTTGTCTTCGGACAACGCGATAATGGTATCGGACAACCGTGCCACCTGGGTTTCCAGGCGCCCGGATTTTTCCTTTTCAACCCCCAGCAGTTCCGCCAGCTGGTTCACCTGGGCATGCAGTTTTGCCAGTTCACTCTCCTGGCCCCTCAGCACTTCACTGAGCAGAAACTGGGCCACCACAAAAATCATCAAAACAAAAATCACCACCATCAGCAGGGCGGACAGCACATCCACATATCCGGGCCAGGCTGTGATGGGGCTTGCGTTTCGACGCGCTCTGGATAACATGTCCGCTCCTGTCAGGCTTCGGATTCCGGCGGGGAGTCCGGAGTTTTCTGCTGCTGCTCTTTGAGCAGTGCCGCCATGGTCTGGTTGTTTTTCTGCATCTGATTGATCAACACCCGCAGGTTGGTGTCAATATTTTTGAACATCTCGACCGACGCCCCCGGACCCATCTGAGGCAGATCATCCACATCCACCAGCCGGGTGACCCCGGACAGCCACTCTTCCATCTCATTGAAAAACCGGTTCTGGGCGTGACCGGCCTGAATATCGATAAATCCCAGCACCAGACTGCCGCCCAGGCCGAATAGCGAGGATGAAAACGCGGTGCCCATCCCCTGCAGCGGGTTTTCCAGCCCCTGTTTCAACCGTTCGAACAGCTGGGCATAATCGCCGTTGCCCACTTCCAGGCCGCTGATGACCTGTCCCACCGTGCCGATGGTCTGAAGCAGTCCCCAGAACGTGCCTAACAGCCCTAAAAACACCAGCAGCCCAATCATGTATTTGGAAATTTCCCTGGCTTCGTCCAGATGCCCCCGGATACCGTCGAGCACCGTACTCAACGATCCGGCTGACAGGCGGAACCGGTCCCGGTGAATCTCTTCCAGGTGTTTGGCCAGCGGAGACAGCAGTGTGGGCGGCTCCACCGTGGAAAGGCCGGGATCTCCGGTACGGAATTTCTTGATCCAGTTGATCTCGGGTTCCAGCCGCAGAATCTGGAACACGTTGATGGCGATACCCACACACAGGGCTCCCACAATCAGCAGGTTGAATCCCCAGTTGGCCATGAACGCGGCCTTGAGCGGGGTTACCAGCAGAGCGCACACCCCGGCCACCACCAGCAGGTAGATAAAAGTGAGGAATAGGTAATGCCGCGGATTGGTCATGTCACGCCTCCTTGAAAATCTGATGCCGGGTTCTATGCCGGAAACGGCACCCGGTCATCGACAACATATGAAAATCCGGTTTCACCGGTTGTACGCAAATGATATCCGATTGTCAAGAACCCGCATTATGTGTCTTTTCCATACTGTTTGAGTTTGTTCAACAAGGTTTTGCGGGTGATGCCAAGGCGCCGGGCGGTTTCGCTCTTGTTGCCGTCGGCCGCGGCCAGGGTGGATAAAATCGCTTCTTTTTCGATCCGAGACAACGGCATGTTTTCCAGGCCGACCGCTCCCGGGCCTTCCTCAGAACCCAGGTCGTCATCCCCCTGTCCAAAGGGCAGGTCCGCCCGGGTGATATAATCGGTCCGGGCCAGCACCACGGCCCGCTCCACGGCATTCATCAGTTCCCGGACATTGCCGGGCCAGGGATACCGGATCATAGCATCCATGGCATCCGGTGCCACCCCCTGGATCTCCCGCCGGTTTTTCTCGGAAAACCGGGTCAGAAAATGCAGGACCAGCTCGGGAATATCTTCGGACCGCTCTCTTAAAGGCGGAATGGTCACCGTCACCACGTTGAGGCGGAAAAACAGATCCTGCCGGAACGTGCCCTGTTCCGCCATGGCTTTCAAATCCCGGTTGGTGGCCGCGATCACCCGCACATCCACCGGGACGGTTTCATCGCTGCCCACGGGCGTGATCTCTTTTTCCTGAAGCACCCGCAGCAGCTTGGCCTGCATGGGCAGACTCATCTCTCCGATTTCATCCAGCAGGATACTGCCTTTGTGAGCCAGGAGGAATTTGCCTTTGCGTTTTGTGTCGGCGCCTGTGAACGCGCCTTTGGCATGGCCGAACAGTTCCGATTCCAGCAGGGTCGGGGAGATGGCCGCACAGTTGATCCGGACGAACGGCTGGTTTTTCCGGGGGCTGTTCTCATGCAGGGCCGAGGCCACCAGTTCCTTGCCGGTGCCTGATTCTCCGGTCACCATCACATTGGCGTCCGTGGGTGCCACCATGTCCAGGGTATCCAGCAATGCTGCCATGGCCGGACTTTTTCCCATAATATCGTGGCGAAGCGCTGTGGACTTGAGACGCTCCTTGAGTTGCCGGTTTTCCGACTGCAGAAAAATCCGTTCCAGTATCCGCTCGATGGTCAGTTTCAGCCGGTCAAAATCCAGGGGTTTGGTCAGATAATCATAGGCCCCGATCTTCAAGGCCTCCACCGCCGTGTCCACCGAGGAATACGCGGTCATCATCACCACGGGCAGCGACGGATTAAAGGACCGGATCTGCGACAGGGCTTCCATGCCGGACATCCGCTTCATTTTCATGTCCAGCAGCACGATATCGAAACTGCGGGATTTCACCGCCTCCACCCCGGTGTCCCCGTCATCGGCCAGGGTTACCGCATACCCCCAGTCCGATATCAGGGTCCTGAGCATCCTGGCATGGGCCGGATCATCATCCACCACCAGTATCTTATGTGTCATGGGTATCTTCCTTTGCTTGAGCGCTCAGCCGGATGTAAAATGTGGTTCCCTGGTCTGTTGCGCTTTTCACCCGGATATCCCCGCCCAGGGTTTCCACCAGGCGGTGCACGATGGACAAGCCCAGGCCGGTGCCGTCGGGCCGGGTGGTGAAATAGGGATCGAAAATTTCGGACAATATCTGCTCATCCATGCCGCAGCCGTCATCAGTGACCTGAATTTCCAGGCCGTGTCCGGGCGGAAAGTCCTTTACCGTGACCGTGAGATTGCCGCCCTCTGTCATCGCTGCGAGGCTGTTCATGTAAAGGTTGAGCAGAATCTGGTTCATGCGGTCCGGGTCCGTGTAAAATGTTGACCGGGCCGCCTGGATATCCGTGTGAACCGTGACGGATTTCTTTTCCAGGTCATGGGCCACCAGCTTCAATGAATGGGAGATCATCTCCCGGATTTCCACCTCTTTTTTGTCAACCGCCATGGGCTTGGCAAACTCCAGCAGCTGGGTGACGGACCGGTTGATCCGTTCCACTTCCTGGACCATGATCTTTGCGGTTTCCTGATCATCCGGATAATCCTCATAGCGTTTTTCAAAATAGGTGGCAAACCCCTTGATGGAGCTTAACGGATTTCTGATCTCATGGGCCACACCGGCAGCCAGCTTTCCGATGGCCGCCAGGTGCCGGGTGGTTTCAATCTCTTTTTTCAGTTTTTCAGACAATGCTTTGGCACTGAGCAGCCGGGCTTTGGTGGTGCGGTAGGCCTGAAAGGCCATCAGGCTGATCACGCCGGCACACCCCAGAATAAAGAACATCACGCCCTGGCCCACGGCATGGCGCAGGAGCCGGGCCTGGGCAAATGCCATCTGGTCCATGGAAAGCCCCACCAGGATCCATGCATCCGCACCGGGAACTGTGTTTTCCTCCCTGAGGGCGTCCATTTCCCGAAGCGGTCTTTCCCATTCCATCTTCCGGTTCATGCCATGCATGCGCATGGGATGTCTCATGAACCGGCTCTCCATCGGGGTGAACCGCTTGTATACCTCAAACACTTTTTCGTCATCCGTCTCCAGGTACCGGTGAAACACCTTTGTCCCGACCCCTTCTGAATCACCCGGATCCGGCACTTCGGCCAGCACCTGCCCCACCCGGGAGGGGTCACTGTGGGCCAGGATGGTGCCTCCGGCCGAGACGATCATGATATACGCCACATCCGGTTGAAAGGCTGTTTCCTGCAGGAGGTCCTGAATCCGGCGCATGCCCCAGTGCATGGTCATCATGCCGGTGCGGGTCCCGGCCTCAAAGGTCCGGATCAGAGCAATTCCCTTGGCCAGCTGCTGGTCCGTGATGTGGGATTTGAGCTTTTCCATCCGGTCCAGGGTCATGACCGCAAAAATCGGGGTCAGCACCAGCAACACCCCTGCCAGCATGAGCGGAGAAATCAGGGACGACAGTGATCGGGGCAATAATTTTTTCATATCCGTTTACCACAGCAAAGACTGTACCAGCTTCAACTTATCTACCTTATTTTGTAGCAAATGTATACCTCTCTATCCTTGAAACTCCGGGCCGGAAGCAAGATCCGCTTTCCCGGGGCGGTGAAACGCCGCCAAAAATCAGCACTGCAGCAAATTTTAACAGTGGATTCAACAACAAGTGTATCATTATTACCCATGTGGATACCTGCTCCGGGTAGAAAAGATACAGCTCGATGCCGATCCATTTTCTTCCGACCGGATCCCAAAAAGCATATTATCCTTTTATTTCAGATATATATGATTATATTTCCAATATGGCACACCCCTTGCAATATCTTGCAGTATAATTTTGCCAAGACAATCAGGTATCTGACAGACACAGATACCCGGACACAAAAAAACAAACACAACACCATTTATAAAGGAGAGACCATCATGAAAAAGACGTTGATACTGATCACCGCGTTGATCGCCGTTGGATTTTTAACCACCCAGGCATTTTCCTGGGGACCGGGCAGAGGCATGGGCGGATATGGCGGCGGCACCAGCTGCCCCGGCATTGACCGGTACGCCTACAACGACCTGACTGATGCCCAGAAAGACGAGCTGACGGCCCTGCGCCAGAAATTCATCGATGACACGTATGAACTGCGGGCATCCATGATGCAGAAACACAATGAGGTCCGCCTGCTCATGGAAACCTCACAGCCGGACCGTGCGGAATTGAGCCGGCTGAACACGGAAATTTCCGACCTGATGAAACAACTCCAGGAAAATCGGATCGATTTCATGCTGTCCGCCAAAAAAGTGGCCCCAGAACTCCGGTTCGGGCAGGGCATGGGCCGCGGCAGACACCACAAGGGCTATGGCAAGGACAACTGCCCCAGATTGGGTCAGGGATATGGGCAGGACCAGAATTATGGCGGCAGAAGCGGCTCGGGCTGCGGCCGGTATTAATCCCTGCAGGGTTCCTGGTTCCGGGTTGCGGGATCTGCCGGATCCCGCAACCTGAATCACCCACAGACATTCAGCAAACTGCGCGCCTGACATCTAAATGAACCGGATGTCAGGCGCGTGTTTTTTTTCAGGGCCGGTCTTTTTCCGCAGTCACCGGATTTTCCAGGGTCCCGATCCCCTGGATCCGGGTCTGGAGATGATCGCCCGGCATCAAGTACACCGGGGGTTTCCTGGCGAATCCCACCCCTTCCGGCGTGCCCGTGAGAATCAGGGTCCCCGGCGCCAGAGTGGTGGATTCGGACAGAAATGCGATCAACTGCGCCACGGAGAAAATCATGTCCCGGGTGTTGCTTTGCTGCATGGTTTTGCCGTTGAGCATGCTTTCAACTGCCAGGGTCTGGGGGTCCTGGATCTCATCGGAGGTCACCAGCACCGGTCCTAAGGGACAGAAGGTGTCAAAACTCTTGCCCCGGACCCATTGTCCGCCGCCGGCATGTTTCTGCCACCGCCGGGCTGATACGTCATTGGCACACGTATAGCCCAGCACATAATTCAGGGCCTCATCCTCGGTTACGTTCCGGGCTTTTTTGCCGATCACCACCCCCAGTTCCGCCTCAAAATCCACTTCGGGGGTATCCAGGCAGGAAGCGGGAATCACGATGTCGCTGTTGTGGGGCGTCACGGCCCCGGGGTTTTTCATGAACACCACCGGATATCTGGGAAGTTCCATACCGGTTTCCTTTGCATGGCCCCGGTAGTTGAGGCCGATGCAGAAGATGGCCCTGGGCACCACCGGGATTTCGATTTTTGTCACCTCCCTGCGATGCCCGGTATCTGTCAGGGTGCCATACACGTCGCCCGCCAACACCGATGCGGTGGTGCCGTCATAACCGCACCCCGTATAAAGGCGGTTGTCCGATGTCCTGAACCGTATGATCTGCATGCTTTTATTTCTCCTGAACTTAAGATAAACTGTTGCCCATGACAACGCCTTTACCACAAAACCCGGACAAAATGAAACGCATTTTTGCCGGGCTGACCTCCCGGTCCGCAGATCTGATTCTGCTGATACTGGCTTCCCAGAACATCCGAGCCAGAAAAACCAGGGGCACCGGCGGCATCGATATTTCAACCTTTCCAGATCAGGCAGATAACGCAACTGCCCAGGTGGCCGCCTATTTCAAAGAAAACAGGTTTGATCCAGGACCGGTATCTTCATTGACAGAAATGCCGGCCGGATTTACATCTCTCACGGTTTTCATCATCATGGGCCTGCTGGCAGCCATCCATATCGGCATCGAGGTGACCGGCACCCGGTGGGAACATATCCTGGCCTATGGGTCATCGGGCATGTACATTTCTCAGGGAGACACCTTCCGGGCGGTCACAGCCCTGTTTCTGCATTCTGACACATCCCATCTGCTGGGAAACCTGGCAGGCATATTTTTCTTTGCCGGACCGCTGATCCGGTTGTCCGGTTACGGTTCCGGACCGCTGTTCCTGCTGTTTGCCGGCACCAGCGGCAACCTGATCAATGCCGGATTCCACGGTACCGCCCTTTTGTCCATCGGCGCGTCCACTGCGGTCATGGCTGCGGCCGGCGGGCTGACAGCATTCCAGATGATGCGCACGGGACCGTTGCGCAGGCGGGACCGGATCCTGCCACTCATCGCCGGGGCCACTCTGATGGCGTTTTTGAGCCATGGCGAAAATACCGATGTCTGGGCCCATGTGTTCGGGTTTGTCTGCGGCTTTGTCACCGGTATGGTTTTTTTCCCCTTGATAACGGTCTGCCGGTTCCGGCTCAGGGAACCTTTGGCCCTGGCCGTCACCCTTGTCATCCTGATTTCCGCAGTGTCGGCCCACCTGATCAAATAAAAAAAACCTCCGGTAAAACCACTTTACACCATCCTGCATTATTGATAGAAATTCGATATCTTTCGCAACTTTCAAATTAGAGGAGCGTTGCATGGAAAACAAGCTGCATTACGGATGGATCGTCATCGTCATGGGCCTTTTGACCACGGTGGCGGCCCACGGATTCGGCCGGATGGCCTATACCCTGCTGCTGCCGGCCATGAAGGACGGACTCTCTTTCGACTACACCCAGCTGGGGCTTCTGGGCACGGGCAATTTCATCGGGTACCTGTCCATGGCCATCATCGGCGGATTTCTGGCGGCCCGGTTCGGCACCCGTGCCGTGATCACCGCAGCCCTGGCCCTCATGGGGGTGACCATGATCCTCACCGGCCTGGCCCAATCCTTTGGGTTCGCTTTTGCCATGCGGCTTCTCACAGGCCTTGGAAACGGGGCTGCCTATGTGCCGGCCATGGCACTGGGATCGGCCTGGTTCGCCGTCCACAAGCGCGGATTTGCCACCGGCATCGTTTCCGGCGGCATCGGCATCGGCACGTTTCTGTCCGGTCTGATCGTCCCGTTCATCCTGAAATCCTACAATGCGGACGGATGGCGCTATTCCTGGTATATCCTGGGCGTTCTGGTGCTTTTCGTGGCCGTGCTGGTGGGGATATTTCTGCGAAACCAGCCGGCGGACAAGGGCCTGACACCCGTGGGACAAAAAGAAA
>JBFLKI010000203.1:0-9885 GCA_040883135.1 Desulfotignum sp.
ATGGCGGACGGATCCAGGGTGTCATATCCGGTGGCCAGAATGATGCTGCCCACCTTGACCTGATACTGCCGCTCCCGCATGTGATGGTCGATGGCATCACGTTCACAGGCCGCCACACAGGCCTTGCACTCGCAGCAGATCCCGCAGTTGAGGCACCGGCCGGCCTCTGCCAGGGCCTGGTCCGGGGTGAGGCAGGATTCCACCTCGTCAAACCCTGAAATCCGTTGATCCGGGTCCATCCATGCAGGTTCGGCCCGGGGAACGGCGCCCGGTGGTTCCGGTGTCAAACCAAAAGCAGGTCTGTCTTGCGAAACGGGGTCGGCCGGATCGACCGATTCCGAACCAGCAGTATCTTCGTCCGCGGAAGGGTCAATCCGGTCCGGATGCTGGATGAATTCATGAATCTGCTGAGCGGCGGCCCGGCCCTGACCGATGGCCTGCACCACCGTGGCCGGCCCCAGGATCAGATCTCCGCCGGCAAACACACCGGGTTCCCCGGTCTGAAACGTGGTGTCATCGACTCTCACCCGGTTTCTGCCGGTGATCTCGATCCCGGGCAGATCAACCATTCCCAGATCATCCGGATACTGGCCGATGGCCGGAATCAAGGTGTCACAGGACAGAACGAATTCCGATCCTTCCACAGGCACCGGACGCCGCCGTCCGGAATCATCCGGCGTCCCCAGTCTACTTTTCAGACACACCACCTGTGTGATACGGCCCTGAGAACCTTCCAGTTTCACGGGGTTGGCCAGTTCCAGAATGGTAATGCCTTCCTGGACCGCCCCTTCAATTTCATCGGCATACGCCGGCATCTGCTCTCTGGTGCGGCGGTAGACCACCGTGACTTCGCATCCGGGAATCCGCCGGGCGCACCGGGCCGCATCCATGGCCACATTGCCGCCGCCCACCACCAGAACCTTGCCCTGACACGGGGTCTCTTCCCCCAGATTGCTCTGTTTCAAAAACGTGACCGCATCTATGACACCTGAAAGGGTGTCTTCCCCTTCCAACCCCAATTTCAGGGATCGATGCGCCCCTGTGGCCAGATACACCGCAGCAACCCCCTGGTTTTTCAATCCGGCGATGGACAGGTCTTTTCCCAGGCGGGTATGAAGCACCAGATCGATGCCATGGTCCAGGATATGCTGAATCTCCCGGTCCAGAATCTCCCTGGGCAGGCGGTAGGCGGGAATGCCG
This sequence comes from Desulfotignum sp., assembly GCA_040883135.1. Classification (GTDB taxonomy): domain Bacteria; phylum Desulfobacterota; class Desulfobacteria; order Desulfobacterales; family Desulfobacteraceae; genus Desulfotignum. The sequence goes on from JBFLKI010000203.1 coordinate 1,201, forward strand.
GTGCGAAGCATGCCCCCGGTCTGGCCGGATGCCTCGAACACCGTGACCTGATACCCTTTGCGCCGCAGAAAATAAGCGGCCGTCAACCCGGCCGGGCCGGCACCGATCACCGCGATTTTTTCTTCTAAGTCAACGATATCGGGAATCTGCCGGGCACCCGGTCCGGCCATATCGGATACATACCGTTTGAGCAGCCGGATGGCCACGGGCCGGTCGGTTTCCCCCCGGGCGCAGGCGGTTTCACAGGGATGGGGACACACCCGGCCCAACACCCCGGGAAACGGGGCTTTTTCCATGATCAGTGCCAGGGCCTGATCATATTTTTCCTGGCCGGCCAGCTGCACATATCCCTGGACGTTGATTCCGGCCGGACAGGTCCGGGTGCAGGGGGCGGTCTGTTTTTTTTCGATCTGAAACGTGATGGGAATGGCCTGGGGGAAACTGCGGCCGATGGCTTTGCGCTGTGACAGCCCCATGTCCCAGGCACTGGGAATGGACACCGGACATACCGTTACGCACTCCCCGCATCCGGTGCACAGATCCGCGTCCACATACCGGGGTTTTTCCGTAATGTTCAAGGTGTAATTACCCACAAACCCGGTCACCGCCGTGACCCGGCTGAAGGTGTGCAGATCGATATGGGGATTCTGGGCCACCTCCACCATTTTGGGGGTGCCGATACACGCCGCACAGTCCAGGGTGGGAAAGGTCTTGTCAAATTGGAGCATGTGGCCCCCGATGGTGCTGTCCTTTTCAATGAGATGCACCGTAAGTCCGGCGTTGCCGATATCGATGGCCGCCTGCATCCCGGCAATGCCCCCGCCGATGACCGCCACATCCGGATGCACCTCGGACAGGCCTGCGATCAACGGCTGATGACAGGTCACCCGGTTTACAGCCGCCGCCACCAGGCGCCGGGCCTTCCGGGTGGCCCGGTTGCGATCCTTTGTCACCCAGGACACCTGTTCTCTGACCGATGCCATGTTGAAATAATACGGGTTGATCCCGGCCCTTCGACAGGTTTCCATGAAAGTTTTGCCGTGAAGCCTCGGGGAACAGGAAGCCACCACCACGCGGTTCAGTCCATATTCTTTGATGTCGGTTTCGATCATGGCCTGGCCCGGCTCGGAACACATGAATTTGTAATCCCTGGAGATAACCACATGGGGCATTGATCCGGCCCAGCCACTCACATCCGCCACATCCACTTTTCCGGCGATGTTCACCCCGCAGTGACAGATGTAGACCCCCACGCGCAATGGCATGATGTCAGGTATCATGGGTTGATTTCCTTGTTTTCTGTATCGGTTTCCGCCACAGGCAGCAGTATGGTGAAACAGGCCCCCTGTCCCGGGGAACTGTCCACGGTAATGGTGCCGTTGTGGTGCTCGATGATGCCGTATACAGTGGACAATCCCAGACCCACGCCGTGACCGTCCTGTTTGGTGGTGAAAAACGGTTCGAAAATGCGCGGCAGGTTTTTCGGGGAAATGCCTCTGCCGGTATCTGACACCTGAATGCGCACCTGATGATCTGCGGGATCGATCTGTGCTCTCAGGGAAATTCGGCCGGCACCCCGGTGCGATGAAATATCTTCCCCGCCGCCGGATTCGGATTTGCCCCCCCCTTCGATGGCGTCAATGGCATTGAAGATCAGATTGATCAGACACTGCTGCAGTTGATTGAAATCGCCGGACACTTTCGGGATTTCTGGGTCACAGGCAATTTCCAGAGAAATATCTGCCAGTTCCAGCCTGTGATTACACAGCATCCGGCTGTACTCGATCAGCTCACAGATGTCCACCGCCCCGAATTCAAGGCTGGATTTTCTGGAAAACTGAAGCAGTCCGGAGACCAGACCCGCGCAGCGCCGGGTCTCCTGAAGAACCACGGTAAGATAGTTTTTGAACCGGATCCGAACCGTCTCATCCCATTCGGGTTTTTCCACCAGCCGGATCATCAGTTGGATATAGTTCAGAATTCCGGACAGCGGGTTGTTGATTTCATGGACCATGCTGGCGGCCAGACGGCCTAAAGACATCATTTTTTCCTGGTGCAGAATCTTATCATGGTTCAGAACCGTCTGTTCCAGAAGCCGCGTATAATCGGCCAGTTCCTTCTGGTTCTGATACCGCTCCATGGCCCGTTTCAGGGCCAGGTGCAGTGTGGTGTCATCCACGGGCTTGGTGATAAAATCAGAGGCATCATGCTGCAGAGCGGTAATCGCTTTTTTGATGTCTGCAAACCCGGTGGTCACGATCACCTGGGTTTCCGGCCGGATACGCCGGGCCTGCTTCAGAACTTCCAGGCCGCTCATGCCCGGCATTTTGATATCCGTGATGAGAATCTGGGGACCATGGGATGCCAGAAGCGCCAGACCCGTTTCGCCGTCAGGCGCTGACAGGGTCTTATAGCCGGCATCTTCAAGGCTGATGACCATGATTTCACGGACATCGGGTTCATCGTCAATCACCAGGATCGTCCATGAATATTTGGGGTGCAACGGTCTGTCTTCTCGTGTTCCGACACGGGCAGATCCCGTATCCGCCGGACGCTTACAGGGATCCGACATCAGACACCTCCCTTGGGTTCAGGATATCGTATCTATATCAAAGCAAACATTATGCCAGTAGATTCATGCCGGCAACAGGCACCTGTCAGTCATGCCGGACGGACGGCCCACAGAACATGGTCCATACAGGCCGGCAAGATGCCACCTGCATTGATTCAGAAACGACACCTCGGGTTGCACCAGTGCGACTCCTGTTCCGCGCTTTGGTATCCATTTCCCAAAAACCGGGGTTTCTCCAAATGACAAACGGCTGATATTTCTATCAAACCCTGTTTTATGTCTGAAAAATATCGGTATGGCACAGCCTTTGCTATGTGAGGGTGGGTGTTGAACGGATCAGAAAAACAGACAACGCACTTAAGGAAAAACCATGATATATGCGGTACTGGCGGTAAAGGACAAACAAACTTTCACGCAGCTGGCGCAGGAACTGTGCAGGTATCCGGTGGATATCCACTGGACAGACACAGGAAACGGCGTCCTCGATATCCTGTCACAGACCATCGACCAGGGCAAGACCGTCGATCTGGTGATCACGGATGACACCCTGGCAGACATGTCCGGGAGGGATCTGGTGGAACAGGTGACCATGAAAAGTCCCATGACCAACTGTGCGGCTGCCAGTGCATTTTCTTCAGACCAGTTTCATGACGCTTATGAAGGGCTTGGTGTTCTGATGCAACTGCCGTTGACACCGGATGCCGAATCCGGAAAAAAACTGGTGAGTGTCCTGAAAAAACTGAACATCCTGAAATCATGAGGTGTGATCAATGATTATCAGCATAGCCAGCGGGAAAGGCGGTACCGGCAAGACCACCGTGGCCGCCAATCTGGCCGCTTCGTTGGATCAGCCGGTCACGGTGCTGGATTGTGATGTGGAAGAACCCAACCTCCATCTGTTTCTTCACCCGCACATCGTTTCACAGGAAAAAGTGATTGCACCGGTGCCGGAGATCGATTTAAACCGGTGCACGTTCTGCAAAAAATGCATGGAGATCTGCCGGTTTAATGCCATTGCCGTTGCCGGAAAATCGGTGGTGACCTTTCCTGAGTTATGTCACTCCTGCGGGGGATGCACGGTCATCTGTCCGGAGAATGCCGTTACAGAAAAAGAGCGGGTCCTGGGGACCGTGGAAAACGGCACCGGACCGTTTCCAAACATGACTTTCGGCCAGGGCCTGCTGGATATCGGCCAGGTTATGGTGCCGCCGGTGATCCGGAAAGTCAAATTCCACCGGGCCGACGATCAGGGAATCACGCTGATCGACGCCCCCCCCGGCACGTCCTGCCCGGTCATCGCCGCCATGAAAGACACCGATTTCGTCATTCTGGTCACAGAACCCACCCCGTTCGGGCTCAACGACCTGAAACTGGCCGTGGAAACAGTGAAGTTGATGAATATTCCCCACGGCCTGATCATCAACCGGGCCGGCATGGGAGATGACGCGGTATATGCCTATGCCGGCGAGCAAAAACTGCCGGTTCTCATGGAAATTCCCTATGACAAGGCCATTGCCGAAGCATACTCCAGAGGCGACCTGATCATCACACACCAGCAGGACTACAAGGAAAAATTTCAAACCCTTTATCAGAAAATCTGCCGCCTGGCAGGTCGAAAAAAGTGTGCCCCATGAAAGAACTGGTGATATTGAGCGGAAAAGGCGGCACCGGCAAAACCAGTCTGACCGCCGCGTTTGCAGGACTTGAGTCCTCTTTGATGCTGTGTGACGCGGATGTGGACGCCGCCGACCTGCATCTGATCATGGACCCGGATGTGGAAGAAACCCATGATTTTGTGGGCGGGAATGAGGCGATCATCGACCCGGAGCGCTGCACCGGTTGCGGTACCTGTCTGGACCTGTGCCGGTTCGATGCCATCGACGAAAATGAAGGGGAGTATTCCGTGGATGCCCTGAACTGTGAAGGATGCGGCGTCTGTGTGGACCTGTGCCCGGAATCCGCCATTGATTTTCCCAAAAAAACCTGTGGTCAATGGTTTGTTTCCAAAACCCGGTTCGGCCCCATGGTCCATGCCCGCTTAGGTATCGCCGAAGAAAATTCCGGGCGCCTGGTGACCCTGGTGCGGGAACAGGCCCGAAACCGGGCCAGGGACGCTCACATTGATCTGATTCTCACCGACGGCCCTCCGGGCATCGGATGTCCGGTGATTGCCAGCATCGGACAGTCCAGCGCGATTCTTGTTGTGGCGGAACCCACGGTGTCCGGGATTCATGACATGAAACGGGTGGCGGAACTGGCAGCCCATTTCAAAATCCCGGTGATGGTATGCATCAACAAATTTGATCTGAACCTGGACCAGACCCGGGCAATCGAAACCATTGCTCAGGATAAGAATATCCAGATGGCAGGGAAAATCCCTTTTGATCCGGCATTTACCAAAGCCATGATCCAGATTCAGACCCTGCTGGAATATGATGACCAAGGCCCGGCCGCCCAGGCGGTCAAAGAGATCTGGCAGACCGTGATGGCGCATCCTGCCATGAAATTGGAACGTTTAATGTAACAACCCAAGAACAACCCTATATCAGTTTGAAGGAGTGTATATGAAAAACGGAAGAATCGCGATTCCCTCCAATGGCGAGGGAGGACTCAAAGGCACCCGGTCAGGTCATTTCGGACATTGCGACGTGTTTACTTTTGTGGATGTAAAAGAAGGTAAGATCACAGGGGTTTCCACGCTGCCCAATCAGGAACATGTTCAGGGCGGGTGCATGGTGCCGGTCAATCTGCTGGCCGAACACCGGGTCAACGCCCTGATCGTGGGCGGCATCGGCATGCGGCCCCTGATGGGCTTCCGCCAGGTGGGCATTGATGTGTACCATGATGATCAGCGGCCGGAAATCGAGCCGGTGGTCATGGATCTCATTGCCGGCAGACTGCCGGAAATCACCAACGATCAGGTCTGCGGCGGTGGCGGCGGACATTGAGGAGGGCTCATGAAACTTGCCATTACAGCTACGGGCACAGATCTGTCAGCGGACGTGGATCCGCGTTTCGGCCGGGCATCATATATCCTGGTGGTGGACACCGAAACCCTGGCAGTGGAGGTCATTGACAATGCCGCCAACAAGGATGCGTTCAAAGGGGCCGGTATCCAGGCCGCCGCCGTCGTGTCCGACAAAGGTGCAACTGTGCTGCTGACCGGATTCTGCGGCCCCAACGCATTCAAAACCCTGGTTGCCGCAGGTGTCAAGGTGGCCAACGATGTCAGCGGCACAGTTCAATCCGCCGTCGAACGGTTCAAGGCCGGAGAATATACATTTTCATCCGTCCCGAATACCGAAGGCCACTGGTAGACATAGACGCCGGGTCAGTTTCAGCTGACACGGCATCAACCCGACTTCATACCCGCCTGGAACTCCGGGACGGTGACATCTTACCCTCCTATCTTACCCCTTAAAAACAAGGTGTCACCGTCCCGGGGTTCCAGACCCGTTTGACTTTCACCTCATGCTTGATTATAATCTGAATTTTTTTCAGGAAACTGACATGACCCTTTTAGATATTTGCCCGATGGAAACGTGGGAAGCGCTGGAAATGGACCTGTATGAAAAATTCAATCTTCAGGGATCTGTATTCAACCCCGAAGGGGTCCGCATCACCAGTGTAAAAAATTTTTCCAACCCCCTCTGTCCTGCCATCAAGGCTGAGGAAAAAGGCCAGACATTTATCTGTTCCGCAGCCCACATGAACATGACCGCCATGGTAAGGCGATCACGCAAACCCCTGGTGGAAGAATGCGACGCCGGTTTGACCAAAGTGATGGTGCCCATTTTTTATAAAGATGAATTCGTGGGCGTCGCCGGCGGATGCGGGCTGCTGCTTCAGGGAGGATCCGTGGACAGCTTTGCCGTTTCAAAAATTGCCGACATGGATGAAGCTCAGGTGGCGCGGCTGGGATCTGATACCCCTGGCATCTCACAGGAAACCATTTCTCAGGCGGTTGATTTCATCCAGGAACGGATTCAACAGATCCTGACGTCCTGCGCTGAACACAACTGAGACTCCCATGTCGGATTCGGCCTTTGCCAGGCGCGTCAAACGCCGTGTCAGCGCCAGAATCCATGAATTTTTTGCCGTGTGCCCGCCCGGGCTCAGGCAGATCTGTGCGCAGGAATTGACCGGCCTGGATGCCCGGATTCAAGATATTCAGGTCGTGCCCGGCGGGGTGATCTTTTACGCCAGAATCATGGATGCCTGTCTGGTCAACCTGTGGCTTGGTTCCCCGTCCCGCATTCTCATGCGTCTGGCCCGGTTCAGAGCCACCCATTTTTCACTGCTGGAAAAAAAACTGTCGGAGATTGACTGGGACCTGTTTCTGCCCGCCGGCACGGATCCGGCCATTCAGGTGACCACGCACACCTCCCGGCTGTACCATTCCGATGCCATTGCCGACAGATGCCGTCCCATTGTCCGGGCCGCCCTGGACACCGGACCCTGCAAAGAGATCGAATCTGAGCAAAATATACCGTCGCAGACCGTCATGATCCGGGCTGAAAACGACCGGTTTGACATCTCCCTGGATATGTCCGGCCCCCCATTGTTCAAACGGGGCATCAAAAAACAGGTGGCAGCGGCCCCGTTGCGGGAAAATCTGGCCTTTGCCATCCTGAACGCCGCCGGATTCACCGGACAGGAGGTGCTCATGGATCCCATGTGCGGTTCCGGCACCTTTACCATTGAAGGGGCCATGATTCAGGCCCGCATTCCACCGGGGTTCTACCGCAGATTTGCCTGTGAATCCTGGCCAGGCGTGAGTCCGGCAGGGCTTGCCCATGCCAGGACCCGCGCGGCACAGCAGTTTTCAAAAGTCCAATCCATATTTGCCTTTGATGTGGATCCAGCAGCCATATCCATATTGATCGCCAATTTGTCCGGGCATGACTTTCTATCCCCGGTACAGATTTTCCGGCAGGATTTTTTCGACCTGCGGCCGGACCGGTTCACGAACCAAAAAGGGGTAATCGCGCTGAACCCGCCCTATGGCAGGCGCCTGGAAAATCCTGTGGACACCACGGCATTTTACCGGGAAATCACCCGAAAGCTGGCAACTGATTTCAAAGGATGGCGGGTGGGTCTGATTTATCCGGGCAAACAGTTCGGCCATCTGAATTTTCTCAATCTCAAACCGTTCCCGTTTTTTCACGGCGGTCTGAATCTGGCAGCCGGCATCGGCACGATTTAAACCGGGATCTTTCAAAATCCAATGGAAATCATAGGCAAACTATGATTAACTGGCAGTATGAAACCAGCCGTTTTTCTCATACTGTTTACGATCTCAGCGCTTTTGACCTGCCCGGTGCCCTCTGTTGCCACCGGTCCTGTGGACAACCGGATATGGGCGGAACTGCTCAAAAAGCATGTCTCAGACGGCCGGGTGGATTATGACGGGTTCAAGCAGGATGAAGCCGAACTGGACCGATACCTGGCCATTTTAAGCGCAACAGATCCCGGGACCCTGTCTCACCAGCACCAGTTCGCTTTTTACATCAACGTCTATAACGCGTTTACCATCAAGCTGATCCTGACCCGGTATCCGGGCATCAACTCCATCAAGGAAATCGGCAGTTTCTTTTCCGATCCCTGGAGCAGAAAATTCATCCCCCTCAACGGGTTCAAGGTGAGTCTGGACCATGTCGAGCATGACGTACTCAGAAACCGGTTCAAAGACCCCAGAATTCATTTTGCCCTCAACTGTGCGTCCAAAAGCTGTCCCCCTCTGTCAAACACGCCTTATGAGGGCGGCACACTGGAAATCCTCCTGGATGAGCAGACACGGCAGTTCATCAACCATCCGGGCAATACGTTCCTCAAAGACAACATCCTGTATGTCAGCCGCATTTTCAAATGGTTTGAAGATGATTTCTCAGGCAATCCACTGAGTTTCATCCGGCAATACGCGGAAAACCCCCTGAAACAGGCACTGGACCATGCTGTTGCAGGAGGTGACATTCATCTTGAATATCTTGATTACGACTGGGCCCTCAACCGATAGGCACCGGTGTCAGATCCTGATCCCATTCAGTTGGAATAGTACGATTGGTCCTTGACCGCAGACCGGGCTTCCAACCGGACGCCGGCAGGCCCTGGCA
>JBFLKI010000204.1:0-7492 GCA_040883135.1 Desulfotignum sp.
ACAAGCCCTGTCCTGCCTGGAATCCGCAAAACAGGGAATTGAGACCGGAAGGGCCGAGGAAACCGTGGCCATTGACCTGAAACACAGCATCGACCTGCTGGGCGGCATTACCGGTGAAACCGCTTCTGTGGACATACTGGATGCGATTTTTAACAATTTCTGTATTGGAAAATAAAGGATATTGCCCATGACACTTGATCTGAAAACACATTTTGCAAAATATGAGGCCCTGGTCCGGGTGGTGGACGGCATTTTCGACCGGGTGAAACAGGACTTCCCCAAAGAAGTGTTCTGCCGGGAAAAATGCAGTGACTGCTGCTACGCCATTTTCGACATGACCCTGATCGAGGCCCTTTACCTGAAGTCCCGGTTTCTGGAAACATTTACCGGCAAACAGAAAAACGAACTCCTGGAAATCGCCGACAAGACCGACCGGGCCCTGGTTAAACTGAAACGGGACGCGTATAAAAAAGTCCAGAATGGCGCGGATCAGCTGGAAATCGTGGGCAGCATGTCCCAGGAACGGATCCGCTGTCCCCTGTTGGGGACCAATAATTTGTGCCTGATGTATGAATTCCGGCCCATCACCTGCCGCATTTACGGCATTCCCACTTCCACGGCCGGCAAAAGCCATATCTGCGGCCGGACCAATTTTATCCAGGGAACCGCCTATCCCACCCTGAACATGGACAAGATCTATACCCAGCTTCAACTGATGTCCGCAGAGCTCATCAGGGACATCAACTCCCGGCACATCAAAATGCATGAAATGCTGATACCGGTCTCCATGGCCCTGATCACCGATTTCAATGAAGAATACTTGGGGGTCCGGCAGGATGGATAATTTTACCAGAGAGCAGATCGAAGAAAAGAAAAAAGCCATCTTCGATGCCATGGGCAAACGGGGGCAGCGCCAGATTCTGAAAAAAGGGTATGACAAATGGGACCCGTTCCAGGAACCCAAGGACCCCATCGACATCCGGAAAGACAAGACCCGACGTACATCCCAGATGCTGATCCGGGAATTTCTGTCCCAGGCCGACCCTGACACCTACTCCAACTCCTTTGCCCAGGGGGCCCTGGAAATGTGTCTGGGCATCATCAATGACGAGGAAAAAATCAGAGGGATGTTCGAGTTTGCCTGCTGGTACAGAAACCTGCTCAAACAGGAAGGGCATGACACCCTTTGACCGGAAGGCCGCCCTGGCCATCCTGGACAATGCCGAAACCCGGCTGACGGCCCGGGCCTATGTGCATGACATTGCCGCTGCCATGCAGATCCCCGTATCCGATGCCAAAACCGTTCTCAAAACCCTGGTCAACAACCGGGACGTGGGGTATCAGGAAATTTACGGCACGACCTGCGTTGTTCAGAGCTTTCAGAAACCGGTTCAAATCACGGATCGTTTTGTCCTGATCCCGCCGGATATTTCCGGATTTTCCCATCCTTTCGACGGGCATGCCGTCCGTCTTGAGCCGGGCATCGCTTTTGGATCTGGACATCACCCCACCACCCGGCTGTGCCTGACTGCCATGGACCACCTGTTTTACCGGATCCGGCCGGAACAAGCGGTTTTACAGGCCCCGGGTGCGGATATCGGTACCGGTTCCGGGGTTCTGGCCATTGCCATGTGCCTGGCCGGGGTGTCCACATGCCTGGCATACGATATCGACCCCAACGCCGTGAGTGAAGCCAAAAAAAACATTGACATCAATACGCTTTCCGACAGAATTTCGGTACTGGAACACCCATTGCCGGCCGCCGGTCCGATGCTGGGAATCATCAGCGCCAATCTGAGAACACCGACACTGGAAACCTTGGCACCGATTTTCCGGCAGCGGCTGACATCGGGGGGATTCCTCATTTGTTCCGGTATCCGGCCATGGGAGGCCGACGATCTGAAAACCTGCCTGGACGGATACCGGCTGACGCCGATCTGGGAAAAAACCGAAAAGAACTGGGTCGGAATGATCCTGGCAGACCATTGAAACACATCATGTTTCGATTGATCAAATATGTGATTTTTTTTCTGGTCCTGTGTTGTCTTGTCATGCCGGTGACGGGGGATGTGTTCACCTGGACCGATTCCGACGGAATCCGGCATTTTTCCAATGTGTCGCCGCCTGACACCGCGGAAAACACCAGGGTTCTGGAAGAAAGGATCGGGAACCGGGTTCCGTCCGACCGGCAATTCAAGGTGGTCAAGGTGTATGACGGCGATTCACTGCTGGTCCAGGGCATGGATCTGACCCTGAAAATCCGCATGGTGGGCATCGACGCCCCGGAAACCGGCGGCAGCCGGAATCCGGGTCAGCCCTTCAGCCGAAAAGCCCACCAGTATCTCAGTCGCCAGATCCAGGACCGGTCCGTGACGCTGAAAACCTATGGCCTGGGAGGGTACAACCGGATTCTGGCCGAAGTGTTCATCAATGACATCAACATGAATCTGGAAATGGTGAAAGCGGGGCTGGCAGAAGTATATCAGGGAAACCTGCCCGAAACATTCAATGCCGCCCCGTATCTGGCAGCCCAGGATCAGGCCGCAAAACGCCGAATCGGCATGTGGGTCCAGGGCAGCCGGTACAAAAGCCCCCGGCAGTGGCGAAAAGAAAACCCGAGAAACTGAGCAGGGTTAAAACGGAATGTCCTCATCCTGCATCGGCGGCTGTCCCCCGCCCGGACGGGTATTTCCCTGAAAATTCTGCTGGTTGGGTTTTGGCCCTCCCTGCTGGGAGCCCCCGTCAGAGCGCCCTTGTTGAGATCTCCCTGGCGGCTGATATGCATCGCCCTGGTTGTCACCCCGGCCGCCGAGGAACATAAAATCATTGACCACAATTTCCGTGGTATAGTGGGTCTGGCCGTCTTTTTCATAATTCCGGGTCTGAAGCCGGCCTTCGATATAGACCTGGCTGCCTTTGGACAGGTATTTTTCCAGGATTTCAGCCGGTTTGCCAAACGCCACCACCCGGTGCCATTCCGTTTTTTCCTGTTTTTCTCCGGTGTTTTTATCGGTCCATTGTTCGTTGGTGGCAAGAGGAAAGTTAACGACTGCCGTGCCCTGTTGGGAATACCGGATTTCCGGATCTCTCCCTAATCTGCCGATGAGCATTACCTTGTTCAAACCCGCCATTATCGACTCCTTTTTCTCAGGGTTGATGTTGATCTGACAATATGCACATATCATGGCTGGATTGTCAATTCTTAGTTCCGAACCGTGCCTGGACGCATGGCTGCGTCCGTGAACAGAAAAATCGCAGAAATGCTACCGGTTTGCATGCCCCCCGCCGATTCAGTGTCTGCCTGAAATACGTGTCCCGCGCTTGATTGTGTTTTTCATTTCAAATGGTATGAAGTTTGCAGAATATGAATTGCCTGGTCGCGCCAGGCAGGTCATGAAACAACACAAGATCGGCCGAAAAAAAGGAAAATCAACATGGCAGAAAATAAGTTTAAACAAGGACGGATTGCCGACCGGATGCCGGGCCCAAACCCGGATGAACAGGCCAGACAATCTCTGGAAAGAATCAAACACAAATTTATCATCATGAGCGGCAAGGGCGGGGTTGGAAAGACCAGCGTGTCCGTCAATCTGGCCCTGGCCCTCGCAAATAAAGGGTATCAGGTCGGACTGATGGACGTAGATCTGCACGGTCCGGACATTCCCCATATGCTGGGAATATCCGGTATGCTGACAGCGGATGACTCCCGGAAAATGGCACCCATCCGCTATTCGGATCACCTCAAGATCATCTCCATGGAATCCCTGATGCCCAACAGGGATGAAGCCATTATCTGGCGGGGCCCTGTCAAGCACGCCGCCATCCGGCAGTTCATTGGAGACGTCAACTGGGGGGAGCTGGATTTTCTGATCATTGATTCTCCCCCGGGGACCGGGGATGAACCCCTGACCATTGCCCAGCTGATCCCGGATGCCAAAGCCGTGATCGTGACCACTCCCCAGGAAGTGGCGCTGGCAGATATCCGGAAATCCATCAGTTTCTGCCGGAATGTCCGGATGGACATTTTCGGCATCATCGAAAACATGAGCGGGTTCTGTTGCCCCCACTGCGGAAAGCAGGTGGATCTGTTCGGTACCGGCGGGGGTGAAAAAACCGCACAGAAATTTGACATTCCCTTTTTGGGAAGAATCGCCTTTGATCCGGAAATGGTCCAGTGCGGCGACACCGGCATGGCGTTTCAGCAGAAATTCATCCAGTCTCCCATCACGCTGGCATTTCAGCAAATTGCCGACAAGATGGCGGGATGACTTACCTGCTGAGATATCAACCTGATGACAACCGAAAGAGAGGACCTATGAAAATCGCAGTCAGTGCCGCAGGCCAGAACCTTGATGCCCAGATTGATCAACGGTTCGGCCGGTGTGAGTATTTTTTGATTGTGGATACCGACACCATGGAAACCCAGGCGTTTCCCAATGATAACAAAAACCAGACCAGTGGCGCCGGGGTTCAGGCGGCCGGATTTGTCATTTCCAAAGGTGCCCGGGCTATTCTGACCGGCAGCTGCGGTCCCAAAGCCATGGATGTGTTCGACGCGCAAGCAATTCCCGTGCATACCGGCTGGGCCGGATCTGTCCGGCCGGCGGTGGAAGCTTTTAAATCCCAGGGCCCGGACGCATCCGGACCGTCCGAAGAGACCGGCGGCAAAAAGCCGGCAGCGCCTTCCCGGCCGGCTACGGGCGGCGATGGTCGCGGGATGGGCGGCGGCGGAGGTCAGGGGATGGGCGGCCGGGGTCGCGGCATGGGCGGCGGCGGCAGAGGCATTGCCGGCGGGGGCCGTGGCATGGGTGGCGGCGGAGGTCAGGGAATGGGCGGCGGTCGCGGAATGGGCGGCGGCTGCGGCAGAAAAAACCGCTGAATTCAGATGCCTTTGGCCAGGATGTCATTGATGGCGGCATCCAGGTCATCACCGGCAATCAGATGGATCTGGATGCCACCATTGGCCAGCACATACCCCGGCCCTTTGCGGGAGACATCCTCCTTCATACCCACATGATCGACACCGGCTTTGACCAGCCATTCGGCCACCCGGATCCCTTTGGCGGTTTCCGTGGCCGTGTAGGGATTTTTCATGATCTCTTTTTTCTGAACGGCCTGGTTCGTGCGCTGAACGCAAGCCACCGCAAACCAGGGAGCTTCCCCGAAATGCGCACTGATCCGGCCGTTTTCGTCCGCCAGGGGCAGGGCGATCCGGACATGCTCTTTTTTCCGGGGCTCGTATAGAATCGTAATTTTCTCGATATGGGGAATCTGTTCCCGGATCCTGGCTTCCAGGTTTCGGCTGATCTGATGGGCCGCTTCAAGATCGTGTGTCTTGACCGTTACAGCTGCATGAATAAACTGAAACCGGCCGGCATTTCTGCCGGACAGCTCGATGATCCGTTCCACCTGCGGATCATTTTTAATGATTTCCTGAATCCGGCCCAGGGTAGCAAAATCAATGGATGCATCCAGCAGTACCCGCATACCGTCGGATAACAGCCCCCACCCGGCCCGGACAATGAATATCAGAATCAGGCAGGCCCCCATCTGATCGATGGTAATCCCCCGGATCTGCCAGTCCACTTCCAGATATCCCAGCAGAGCCGCCGCCAGAACCACAATGGAAGACAGCACATCCACCTGGCGGTGCCGGCCTTCGGCGATCAGTGTGGGAGAATGGGTCCGGCGGCCGACACGGATGGCAAACCGGCCGAAAAAAAAGATCAGCAACGTGGCAGCCAGCAAAAGCCAGATATAGGGCAGCGGAATCTGAGGAGGCTGCGGCTGTCCGGAAAAAATCTGACTGACAATTTCATACCCGGCAATGAAAATAAATATGGCAATGAGCACGGATGCCACATTTTCCAGTTTATACAGCCCCAGGGGGAACCCCCTGGTTTTCCTGGTGGACAGTTTGACACCGCCGTATATCACCAGCGACGCAACGGCATCCGTACCGGAGTCGATGGCTCCGGCCATGATGGCCAGGCTGCCGGATGTCGCCGCCAGAAACCCTTTCATGACCGCCAAGAAAAGGTTCAAAACAAAGGCATATGCCGCCACCCGGCAAACTTCGGCGGTGTCATCATGAACATCGGTCTGTTCAGGTGTTTGATTCATCACACGGAAATCAGTCCCAGAGCGATAAAAGCGGCTCCGACCCCCACCCACTGCCGGCGTCTGAGTTTTTCCCTTAAAAACAGCCAGGCCAGCAGGACCGTGGCAGCCGGATAAAGCGATGACAGCACGGCGGACACATCCAGGCGCCCCAGGTGGGCGGCCGCGGAAAACAGCAGGTTACCCAGGGCATCCAGGACCGCGGCCATGACAATGAAACCCCACATCCCCGTCATGGGGGTCCCCGGTTTTGCCGCCAGAAGGATCACGGTGGACAAAAACAGGACCGATGCCACCCGGGCCCAGACCAGGGGCCAGAAAATGGCCAGGTCATTGGCCTTGTCGATAAAGATGAAAAACAGGCCGAACCCGGCGCCGGCAATACAGGACAGCAGCAGCTCCCGGCCGGTCATGCGGAACCCGGTATCTGCCGAAGACAACAGCCACACCGCAACCGCAAAACACACAAACCCGGCAAACCGGGACATGGAAGGAAGGCCCGTGAAAAAAGCGGTATATCCGATGGGAACCAGGGCCGTGAGCACGGCCGACAACGGAGCCACAATACCCATGCGCCCGGTGGACAACCCCCGGTACAGGGCGATCAGCCCGATGTTGCCGAAAACCCCGGCAAAGGCCCCGTACACCAGGTGTCTGACCGGGGGGACGGTCTCACCGGAAAAAACAGCCATGCCCAGCAGAAACAGGCCGCCGATAAACTGGGAATACCATACCACCTTGAGAACATTGCCTTTGCGGGACGCCATTCCCCCGCTGAAATCTCCGGCACCCCATGCGGCAGCACTGCCGATGCCGCATGCAATTGCCAGTGTTTCCGTACTGATCATCGCTCCTCTTTTCTTCTATCCATTGTTGTGCCCAGAAAATTCAAACATCGATCATAAACCGCTTATTCTATCCCAACATTAAGAGAAGTACCAGCCGTTTCGTTGCACCGGGCGAGCAGACCGGCATGAGTATGATCCGGCACCTTTTACGGTGCGGTGTTTTCCAGCCGCCAGATCTCCCCTTCGTCAATGGCCACATAAAGTGCGCCGTCCGGCCCCAGAACAAGGGACCGCATCCGCTCTTCCGGCAGGCCGGCGACAACAGAGGTTCCGACGGTCATGCCCGCCGCGTCCATCTCCAAAATCTCAATACGGGACCCGCGCAGAAACCCCACCGCCAGACGGCCTTCCCAGTCCTTCCAGTGTGGTCCTTTCAGGAAGACACACGGACTCATCCCCTCGGAAACCCCCCGGTTGTTCCATGACGGTTTGAGCGCATCCGGGAACCTGTTCAGGTCCGTCATGGGCGTCGGGGTGCCGTCGGGATTATTGGACGTGTAGCCGCAATAGTCCGCCGGACAGGA
>JBFLKI010000205.1:0-3811 GCA_040883135.1 Desulfotignum sp.
CACCCGGAAATCCACCCGGGCGTAGCCGGCCAGGTGAAACAGATGCCAGCAGCGGCGGGCCAGGGTGTCCAGTTCCCGCAGCAGGGGCGTATCTGCCGGGGAAAAGTCAAACCGCCGGGGGGTGTTGTGGTATTCTTCGGAAGCCTCGTCCCATTTGGCCCGGAATCCCACCATGGCGGGACGGCCGTCCGGAGTATCCGGAAAAAGGATCTCCGCCGTCGGCAGCACCTGCACCCCGGACCGGGTGGCCAGCAGCGAGAGATTGAATTCCCGGCCGGAAATGAACTGTTCGGCAAAGCAAGCCCCACCCAGGCCGGAAGCCCGCGCTTTCAGGAGGCGGGCCATGTCGGTTGCCGTACCGGTCACCAGATTTTCCGTCTCCAGACCCAGAGAGCCGTGTTCCCACACCGATTTAATGATCCACAGACGGTCTTCGTTGTTCTGATTTCGGGTCGCCATGTCGTCTTGGGCATGTCCGTTTCCATGATGCTTGGCTCCGGTGGATCGGTCTTCTTCCGGGTTCATTCCGCCCTGCCATGGCATGTCCGACGGAAACGGATTGATCCAGGCAGGGGTGGGCAGGCCGGCCAGGTAAAGGCGCTCTTTGGCCATCACCTTGTGGGAGGTGGCGTACACAGCCGGTGCCGGGCATCCGGTATAAGGGACAGCCAGGGCATCCAGCAGGGCCGGCACCACATGGATCAGGCTGCCCCGGTTTTCCAGGGACTCTACCAGGTTGAACACCCCTAAAGGCTGTATCGTTTCAAGAGACCGCTTCAAAGCAGCCAGATCCAGGGTGCAGGGCACGGGTATCGGGGCGTATCCCAGGTCGGTCAGGGCCCGGGATACCGCAGCGACCTGGACCAGCACATCGGCCTCGTCCGGCCGGGCCGGGTCGGTCACGGCGTTGTGCACGATCGCAATGGTAGGGTTCATGCCGGTTCCGTGGAGGGGATTTGGACAAGACCCGGCACCCGTTCCGTGGCGGAGGTCAGGATCATGTCGATGAGTCGGACATAGGATGTCCCGAAAAATTCACACACCATGGGCAGGTCTGAGTAATGGGGTCGGAGACCTGCCAGTGGGTTCACCTCGATAAAACAGGGAGTGCCGTTTGCATCACACCGGATGTCGATGCGTCCTGCGTCCCGGCATTCCAGCACCTGCCAGACAGCCAGGGCCAGGGCCTCCACATCCCGGATCACGGGATCCATATCTCCAGACAACGGCAGGTACTCAACCCGTCCTTTCCATCCTTCCTTGTTTTCAAAGGAATAGATATCCTTTCCCTGATCTGCCAGCACAATAATCTCCATGGTGCCCATGACTTTTGCACAAGCGCCGGTACCCACCAGGCCGGTGGTGAATTCACGGCCGCACAGAAACTGTTCGATGAGCACGGGCTGGTCGAACTGGTCCATCAACGCCCGGCAGATTCCGGGCAGATCCTGTCTGTCCCGGATCACAGAATCGGTGGTGATGCCCATGCCGGTGCCCTGGGCCACGGGTTTGACAAAGTAGGGTGGATCAAAGGGTACCCGGGCGATATCCGCCGGAGCCGCAGCCAGAAAAAACTGTCCCGTGGCCAGTCCGGCATCCCGGATCACGCGCTTGGTCAGGGCCTTGTGCAGGGTCAAAGACATGACCAGGGGGTCTGAAAAGGTATAGGGAATCCGGTACAGGTCCAGAATGGCCGGCACCTGGGCTTCCCTGCCCATGCCGTGCAGACCTTCGGCAATGTTGAACACCAGGTCCCAGCGCTCCCCTTTCACCAGCCGCTCGGTCAGCTGCCGGGCATTGCCGATGCGCACCGGGATATGCCCCAGCTCGCACAGGGCCTGTTCGATGGCCTCGATGGTTTCAATAGAATCGAATTCCGCGGTTTCCAGTTCGGTGTACCCCTGGTCCAGATAGTCCTGGCGAAGGTCATAGGTCAATCCGATCAGCATGGTATGTGTCTCCTGTGATTGTGTCACCCGAGCACCGGCACCGGATCGGGATAGGTAAAGGATCGGTTTTCATAATTGGTCAGCACCAGATTGTCACTGGTGTGGCCGGCCACATAGTCGGGCATCAGCGGGATCTTGCCGCCGCCGCCAGGAGCATCCACCACGTATGTGGGGACCGCATATCCGGTGGTGAAGCCCCGCATCCCCCGGAGGATCTCCAGGCCCTGGTTGATGGAGGTCCTGAAATGCCCGGATCCGGTGATGGGATCGCACTGGTACAGATAGTAGGGACGAACGCGCATTTTCATGAGTTGGTGCATCAAGCTTGTCATGACCGGAATATTGTCATTGACCCCTTTGAGCAGCACGGTCTGGGACCCTAAAGGAATTCCGGCATCCGCCAGCATGGCGCAGGCGCTGGCGGATGCCGGGGTGCATTCGTCCGGGTGGGTGAAATGCAGGCTCATCCAAAGGGGATGATATTTTTTGAGCATTCTCACCAGTGCCGGGGTGATACGCTGAGGCAGTACCGCCGGCACTTTGGTGCCGATACGGATGATTTCCACATGGGGAATCTGCCGCAACCGGGAAAGGACCCACGCCAGCCGGTCGTCGCTCAGGGTCAACGGATCCCCGCCGGACAGCAGCACGTCCCGGACACAGGGGTTTCCCGCAATATAGGCAAGGGCTTTTTCCCACCTTGCCCGGCTGGCACGGATCCCGCCATGGCCCACTACCCGGGACCTTGTGCAGTACCGGCAGTAGGTGGAGCAGAAATCGGTGAGCAGAAACAACACCCGGTCCGGATACCGGTGCACCAGTCCCGGCACCGGACTCTGGTGGTCTTCGCCCAGCGGATCGTCAGACTCACAGGGCAGCTTGACCCATTCACCGGCCGTGGGTACCACGCATCTGCGCAACGGATGGTCCGCCATATTTCCTGGGATCAGGCTGGCGTAATAAGGGGTAATGCTCAGGGGCAGCTGAACCGTGTTGTCCGCCAGATATTCGTCCGGCCCCAGGGGCAGGATCTGGTTGAGCCGCGCATAGGTGTGGATGCGGTGGCGCACCTGCCACTGCCAGTCATGCCAGTCCCGGGTCGTGGATCCGGGAAAAAACCGTTTTTGAAAGGCCCTGGTTTCAGGACTGAGTTTCGGGTGATGGGGGGGTGCGGGTTTTTTTTTGGCCGGCAGAATGAATACCGGACGGGTCAAATGAATGGGGTCCAGCCCGGGAACCTGGGCCGGATAAAGCGTATGGATGTCAAGCCTGCCGCTGGGAGGCTCGTCATCATCGATGATCAGCGTTTCTGAAGGTGCTTCCGCGTTTTGCATGAGGGCTCCTTTGTTGGGTATTTGGCTATGGGTTTCGGGGTGACAGGTTTTCGGGCATGACGGTCAGGCCCGGTTTGACAAAATCCTTCAGCAACCATCATGCCTGGATGAAAAATAAATTTTTCTTCACGCATGATTTGGGATGGCCGCTTGAAACAGGCGGCCGGCGCACACTTGAGGCGGTCTGAAAAATGTTCGTGCTATAGGTGCCCATGGCGGTGAAGCGCTTTCCTGGCGAGTCATCAGGAATTCTCATGTCCTGTTTGCGCATAACATGGACCTATCCGGGGACATGTCATGTCTGATTTTTTTCCGGCGGATGAAATCAGACCGGCAGTCCGCGGGTCAGAAAAATTCTTACAGAAAAATATAGGTTTTCCGGACTTTACTTTAGGGGATTTCTTGGGTATGTAAGTGAGTGGAATAATTTTGAATAACGACCTTGAAAAAGGCGTGTCTGGAGATCCAATGATTTTTCAGGGACTGAAGCTCACCATACTGGGGATGGGGGTGGTGTTTTGTTTTCTG
>JBFLKI010000019.1:0-5620 GCA_040883135.1 Desulfotignum sp.
ATCAATTTTTTGGAGGAAAGGAAAAATGAAAAAAACAGGACTGGTGGGATGGCGGGGCATGGTGGGCTCCGTGCTCATGGAACGGATGATGGCGGAAAATGACTTTGAAAAGATCACCCCGGTTTTTTTCACCACCTCCCAGGCCGGACAGCAAGCCCCGGATGTGGGAAAGGATGCCCCGGCCCTGATCGATGCCCATAACATCGACGCGCTCATGGAAATGGAGATCATCATCTCCTGCCAGGGGGGAAGCTACACCGAAACAGTGCGGCCGAAGCTGGCCCAAAACGGGTGGAAAGGTTTCTGGATCGATGCGGCCTCTACCCTGCGGATGAGCGATGACAGCATTATTGTTCTGGACCCGGTCAATCGGAAAGTGATTGACGATGCCCTGGCCCGGGGCATAAAGAATTATATCGGCGGCAACTGTACCGTCTCTCTGATGCTTATGGCCTTAGGGGGGCTGTTTGAAAACGATCTGGTGGAATGGCTCACATCCATGACTTTTCAGGCCGCCTCCGGTGCGGGTGCCAAGAACATGACCGAACTGGTGGCCCAGATGCGGGCCATCGGTGATGCGGCCGCCCCGATTCTGGATGATCCGGCCGCAGCGATCCTGGATCTGGACCGAAATGTCACAGACACCCTGCGCTCCGATGCATTTCCCACCGCCAGCTGGGGGGTGCCCCTGGGCGCCAGCCTGATCCCCTGGATTGACCGGGCCATGGAAAACGGTCAGACCCGGGAAGAATGGAAAGGATTTGTGGAAACCAACAAGATCCTGGGGCGGTCGGATCGCCCGGTGCCCATTGACGGTCAGTGCGTGCGCATCGGAGCCATGCGGTGTCACAGTCAGGCCGTTACCATCAAGCTGAAAAAGAATGTCCCCCTGGCGGAGATCGAAGCCATGCTGGCAGCCAACAACGACTGGGTCAAAATGATCCCCAACACCAAAGATCAGACCGTCACCCATCTGACTCCGGCAGCGGTCACCGGAACCCTGACGGTGCCCGTGGGCCGGATCCGGAAGATGACGCTGGGAGAAGAGTATCTCACGGCGTTTACCGTGGGGGATCAGCTGCTCTGGGGTGCGGCTGAACCGTTGCGCCGGATGCTCAATATCATTCTATAGGAAAGGTTGATGGGAAAAAGACGAATGGTGGGCCTGATTTTTCAGCATGAAATATAAAATTGTCAGGACCTGGCTCCGGTTTTCAGGCACAGCATCAGGACAAAAGCGACTGCAGCAATCAGTATCAGGGTGGAAAACGCGGTGGTGTAATTCAAGAATCGATCGAACAACACTCCGGTGACAAAAGGCCCTAATGCCCCGCCGGTGGTGCCGAAGCACACCACGATCCCGAACAGGCCGCCGTGGGACCGGATGCCGAACAACTCCGCCACAATCGGGGAGATGGCCGTGAAAAATCCGCCGTGGGCAATGCCGTAAATGGCGGCGAATGTATACAGCTCCCACAGAGTATCTGCCCGGGTCAGCCAGAACAGCGCAGCAAGAAGCAGGATAAAGCTTAAGATCATGATGCGTTTGCTGCCGGTGCGGTCGATGAGCAGGCCGCCTGCGAACCGGCCGGCCATAGACACGGCCCCGATGGCGGCCAGGACCCCGGCGGCCAGGTGCGGGGGGATCCCCATGTCCCTTGTATAAGGGACGATATGCAGCATGATGCTCATCAGGCAGAACACCAGCAGCAGGTTGGACAGGCACAGCAGCCACAGTTTAGGGGATTTTAGGGCCAGAGAATAGTCGATGCCGGCGGACTGGACCGGCCGGATCACCGTGCCTGATAACGGGGCAACCGGAACGTTCCCCACGGTTTGACAGGCATCGTATATGTCCGGGTCCCGGTACAGGAACTGGGCTATGGTCATCAGCAGGGCAAAGGCGCCAAACCCCAGGATGATGAAGGCGGTCTGATATCCAAAGGCGGCAATGGACAAACTGGCCAGGATCGGAATGAAGAATTGGCCGGCACCGGTTCCCACTTTCACGATGCCCGTCATTTTCCCCCGGTTTCCGGCAAACCAGCGGGCAATGGTGGTCAGGGCGATGACATCTACAGCAGACAACCCGATGCCGAACACCAGGCCGAACACCAGGTACAGCTGGCGCAATGTGCTGACCTGGGACATCAGGGCGAATCCCAGCCCCAGGAAGACGGCGGCAAAGCTCATGAGCCGTCTGGGGCCGACCCGGTCGTTGAGCCGGCCCACCATCATGCCGAACAGCCCGGTGATGAAAAACGCGGCGGACGATGCCCCGGAAATGGCGGCCCGTGGCCAGTCAAACGCATCCATCAGGGGATTGAAAAAAACGCCGTAGGAGATATAGGTGCCGACCCCTACGGCCTGGATACTGAAGCAGGCCGCCGTGATGATATGGCCGTAGCTGTCACGGTTTTTCCGGACGCGCGGGACGGTCATGCCGGGACCGCTTTTGTGAGCACCCGGTCCGGTCGGCCGGTCAGCGTGGCATGGATAATCCGTTCCATAAAAATAGGATCACCGGAGGCGGTTTTCGGGGTCTTGTCCTTGATGGACAGGGTCACGGTGCGGCAGGAGGTGCCGGCGGCCTCCCCTAAATTTCGGACTTTGTGCACCAGGGTGTCTCTGGCAAAGGCATCGGCCGCGTCAAACGCATTGAACTGACGGGTGCCGGCAATGCCTTCCACCATAAAACCGCCCTGTTGGCCCGGAGTGATGCGGATCTGCCGGTGAACCATCACATCCGAGGTGATGGCGCCGATGGCGTTGGCCACGTCTGCGTCTTCCGGCAGAACCGCTTCCGTGCCCAGTGCCCGGGCCGCATCCGGCAGGAAAAACCCGATGGGAGCCCCGATGCCGATCACCGGCCGTTTCAGGTCGATGCGTACCTGAAAATCCGGGTTGCCGCCGGCCATCAGGTTGTCGATCAATGCCCGGCACACCGGGCAGGCGGTCAACCCGTCCGGATCGATCTCATCATCCAGCTGCCGCTTGAGCAGTTCCAGGGTCAGGCCCCGGATGCCTTTGTCCATGAGCGTCTGGATCATCTTTTCCAGGTCCATGCCGGCCAGCCGGGCCATGAATCCGGCGTATGTCAGGGCGGCCTCCCGATCCCACCGGGTGAATTTTTCCTGGATATGCAGCAGGTCGGTGAAGGTGAGGCCGCACCGCTGGATGGCGAACCGTTCTTCCAGCCGGGCCAGGGGCAGGCCTGCTTCCGTGAGAACCCCGGTTGTCGTGATCAGCTCTTCAATGGAATAGGGCCGGCGGTTCACCAGGGAGAGCACCTGTTCTTCCATGGGCGTGAGATGCGACAGGTTCACGGATCCGGTGGCGGTGATGACCTGCATTTTTTGGGTGGCGGTGGTGAACCGGTTCAGGTGAAGCCTGATATACTCCAGCGCCTCATCGGTTCCGGTTCGATGACCGGCCAGCCAGGCAACCGGCGCCACCCGGCCGGGACCGATGATAAATTCCCCTTTTTCAAAAAGAATCCGGCTGTCCCCCCCCAGCCCGGTGGTGCGGATGTCCAGGGCCTGGACATGCGTGCGGCGGCCCCCGACCCTGGACCCTTTTTCATTGAGACGCACCAGGTTGTTTTTCAAGGCGGCCGTGTCCGTGGTGGTGCCGCCCATGTCCACCACCAGGGCATCGGTAATGCCGGTAAGATGTCGGGCCCCGGCCACAGATGCGGCCGGGCCCGACAGAATGGTTTCCACGGGCCGTTTTCTGGCCATGGCCGCATCCATCAGGGTGCCGTCCCCTTTGACCACCACGATGGGGGCCGTGATATCGAACCTGTTCAGCACCTGTTCCAGGTCGGTCAGCAGGTGTTTGAGCCGGGGAATGATCCGGGCGTTGAGCATGGCGGTGACGGCGCGGGTTTCAAAATTCAGGGTGTCGGACAGTTCATGGCCGCAGCTGACGAACAGACCGGTGTGGTCGCACAGCACCTGTTTGACCGCCAGTTCGTGGGCCGGATTCACCGCACCGGCATACCCGGATACGGCAAAGGCGGTGACGCCGTGACGGTGCATCATGGTATCGGCAATCTGTTTGACCTGGTCCGGATCCACCGGGATTTTTTCCCGGCCGGCGATATCCAGTTTGCCGGTGATCACGGCTTTGGGGGAATAGGCAATGGTATGTTCATCTAATCCCGGCGGCGGCATCAGCAGCATGCCCACGGTCTGTCCCTCGTTTTCCACAATGGCGTTGGTGGCCAGGGTGGTGGATAATGCCACCAGTTCCACGGAAGCCAGGTGATCCGGGATAAGCTGGGCGAGCGCATTTTCGATGCCGATGGTGAAATCCCATTTGGTGGTCAGGGCCTTGGCTTTGCAGGCGGTGGAACGGTTCTCCAGGTCATATACCACGGCATCGGTGTAAGTGCCCCCGGCATCGATGCCCAGGCCGGTATGGATTGTCAGACCGGTATCCGTGTCCGGCCGGTCGGGCGCCACCACCACAGTGATATCCCGGCCCTGGGCATCTGTTTCATGATGCCAGGCCGGGCTGGCGGACAGCGTGGATGTCACCGGATCAAAGGCGATGGTGTGGCCGGGGGGGACCACCAGAACCCCGGGAGTGGATTCGGTGATGGTCAGCATCTCACGGATCAGACCCTGGTCCCCTTTGATCCGTTCAAACCGCCATCCGTATTCATCGGCCATCTCCTTCGCCATCTGTTCGTATCTGGCAGCCTGGCCGGAACGGGTTTCGATGAACGCGGCCCGCTGATAGTTTTTCTGCCAGGAGTTGAGAAATGCAAAGGTGTGGTCGGCTGTTTTTTGCCCGTGGGATTTTTTCACATCCTCATACACCAGCTGGCGGTCTCCGAACCATGCCCGGCCCCGTCGCTGGGACACGGGCACCGCTTTTTCCTCGCACCATCCGGCAGACAGATAATAGGTGCCGGGAAATTGTTTGAACTGTTCCCGGTAGGCGGCATCTCCGCCTAAAAACAGGGAAATGCAGTCATGCACTTTAGGGATCACCAGGGGCACGGCTCGGGCGGTCAGCCCCACCGTGCCTTTGCCGCAGACCCCGTACCCGATGATGATCCGGTCTGCGTCTCCTTGATCGGAAATATGATCGATGGCTTCCTGGACCTGTTGGTTGAGCTTGTGGGGATTCTCATGAAGCCCTGCTTCCAGAAATTTATATTCCAGTGCCAGTCCCTGTTCCCTTGCCACCTCTTTCATATCTCGGGCCAGCACCGCACAGGCAATGACATAGATCTTTTTTTTCACAATGGAGTCCTTGGGGTTGTTCATTTATCATCCAACCTTTTAAAATAAGCTGCTGTTGAACTATGTGTCAACTGTTTTTCACGGCAGGAATTGGACCCGTGCCGTGGGGCTCCTGCGGGTCTCACCCTCTGCCGAGTTTGACAGGGAATAAGAGCATGCTTCGCTGAACGGCAAAAACTGCGGGCAGGTATGTCCTCAAACAGTTTGCCGTTCTTGACGCTTCGCATGCCCAACTCTCTGTAACAAACACGTCAGAATGGGATTCGACCCGCAGAAGCCCCACGGCACTAGCCGTTGTACGAAATGGTGAATACCGGACCGGTGATCTTTTGTACAGCGGCAGCTCCGGGCGGGGGATCTCACTG
>JBFLKI010000206.1:0-8211 GCA_040883135.1 Desulfotignum sp.
GCTTGTCCGCATGTGCTGAAACCGGGTTGTGTTCCGCAACCGGGGCATCAGGCGTTTCCTCCGGCTTATACGGCGGATGCCCCGGCCCTGATAATGGGTCTAAGGTCTGCCGGGGGAGTGTCTTTTCTTCAAACCCGATGTCCATGACCGGGGATTTCATGCGCACAACCAGGCGCCGGAACCGGGGCTGTTGGAAATCAAACCGGTTCAACGCCGACCGCTGGGCCATGACCGCCCAGAAAATGATCGCCAGCCGGGGAATCACGGCATAACACACCATGCTCAGACACAAAAACGGCCACCAGGACGCCAGGTGTCCTGTGGCCAGCGACGCGATCCCCTGTTTCAGAATGATCCGGGACCCCTGTATCTGTTCCGGGGTCGGCCCGGCCAAACCATCGGGCAACCATGGGGTCCAGGGGAAAGACACCAGGGTCACCAGATCATGGACTGCGGCAGGCGTGGCCGCCAGGGTGGACTGCCACCCAAACGCCACATCACTGAATGCCACCCGGAACAAAGTACCTCCCAAGGCGCCCAGAGAAAAAAACAGCGCGAACACCGACACCAGGATTACCAGTGGCCAGAAAAACAGATCGCCATAGGCCTGCTTTTTCGTGCGGAGGAACAACAGGGCCTTATCCATTCGGGTCCAGCCGTTTTCCGTTGACCGGTGTCTTTTTTTCATATGGATCCGCCTCAGCATGCCCGGGACCAGTTCAAACAGCACCCTGGACGTAAGGCCGGTCACCCCCCCCGAAGCGGTGACGGACCGGCCGGCATGATGCATCAGAAGCCCAGCTGCGGAAAAAAGAAAAAAAACCGCCGGCATCAGCACAAACACGAAAAAAAACAACGCCACATTCACCGGCCGGATCCCGTGATACGCCAGAAACCCGTACGCCAGAATCAGGCCGGTCAGCGCGCCGGCCAGTATCATTCCCCGGGCAGTCCAGGAGAAAAGGGTGTTGAAAAGCCGTCCCGGCAACCGCTGATACCCGTGGGGACCGGCCTGATCCAGATACAGCATTTTGCGGTATGACAGCCAGGCGGCCATCAGGGATTTGTCGGACATTTCCGCCCCGCCCGCCTGCCGAAAAATATCCCGGTCCCGGACCGCTCTCAGCTCAGCCGATCCCCCGGCCTCCGGATCGTCATCCAGTGTCAGAAGATAATCCAGATCCATAATGTCGGAAAGTCGAAACCTCATAATGCGTGTGTATCAGATCCCCCAATTTTTCACAATTGTCTTTCGTGTGTTCTCATATCTTCCGGATGGATACCGGGCCGCTTGCCTGCCTGGCCACCAGTTTTTCAATACGCCCGGTAATGAAATAGCACCAGGGTCAATTGTAATCGGAAAATATATTCAATACAGGTTTTTGATCCCTTTTTTTCTCCTTGGTTTCATTTTCGAATACCGACATCTATTTTAATCATCAATTTTTCATTTGCAAAACGTTTCAGGGGTGATAAGAATTCCCTCATGAAAACCCACGGCAAAATCCTGATGACCACCCTTCCTCTGGTCATTGTCTCACTCTGGGTCATCGTTGAAACCACCTATTTTTTTTCCCGGGCCGCGCTGGTGGATCTGGGGGAAACCTGGCTGGACACCCGGCTGTCCGAAGCCATGGTCATTCTCTCCTCCCAGGAAAAAATGCTTCGGGACTATGGACTGTCTGAAATTCCCGCCAGTATCACCAAAGCAAAGATGGATTCGGTGACAGGTATTGCCGATATCGGTGTAGGCAAACTCGGATACATGATCGTTGTCACCCGGGAGGGCCGGATCGTCTCTCACCCGGACCCGCGCATGATTCATATCCGGGTCCACGATACCGACTGGTTCAAGGGCCTTTTGAACGGCGTGCCACGACTGATAATGACCATGGGCCGGGAACCCGTGCTGGCCAGATCCGCCTATTTCCCGCCCTGGGAGTGGTATCTTCTGGCGGTGGACCCCATGAAGGAAATCTACGGAGTCGCCAATCGCATGCGGCCTTTTCTCTATGGCATGGGCGTGTTTGTCGCACTCATCATCTCTCTGGCCCTGATGCTGATGACCCGTCGGCTGACCCGACCTTTGAAGGATCTGGTTCAGGGAGCGGACAGAATCGGCAAAGGGGATCTGGACATCCGGATTCCGGTCCATTCCAGAGATGAATTCGGACACCTGGCAACCAAATTCAACCAGATGGCAGGGCAGCTCAAGGAAACGCTCAGCGCCCTGAAGCGGTCCCACCAGGACCTGGAAAACCGGGTGGCGGAACGGACAAGAAACCTGACCCTGCTGAACCAGGCCCTGAACAATGAGATCCTGGTAAGAAAACAGAAAGAACAGGAACTCGAAAAAGCCAACCAGGCCAAAAGTGACTTTCTAGCCAACATGAGCCACGAAATACGGACCCCCATCAATTCGGTCATCGGTTTCAGTGAAGTGCTGTCCACCCTGGTTTCGGAACCCCAGCAGAAAAATTATCTCCAGTCCATCACCTCGGCGGGCAAACATCTGCTGACGCTGATCACCAATCTCCTGGATCTGTCCAAAGTGGAATCGGGAAAAATCGCCATCCATGCCACCCCGGTGTCACTGCACACCCTGCTTGATGAAATTCATCATATGTTCAAGATCAAGCTGTTCCGAAAACATCTGACCTTTTCCATTCATACGGATGATCATCTGCCGGCGTTTCTGCTTCTGGATGAGATGCGGATTCGCCAGGTGTTGACCAACCTGGTGGACAATGCCGTCAAATTCACGGAACACGGGCAGATCCGTTTGTCCGCGAAAGTCATGAACCGTCCGGACCCGGACACCGTGGATCTGGTGATCCGTGTCCGGGATACCGGCATCGGCATTGCCGGAGACAAACAGCAGCTGGTTTTCGACTCCTTTGAACAGGAACATACCGATATCACCCGAAAATACGGGGGAACCGGGCTGGGGCTGACCATCAGCCGGCAGCTGGTGGCCCTGATGAAAGGCCGCATCGAGCTGAACAGTCAGCCGGGTATCGGAAGCTGTTTTGAGGTTTTTCTGCCCGGTGTGATGGTCAGCCGGACTGGAAAACAGGCACCCAAGCCTTCAGATGCGGACCCACCGGACATCTCCCCGACCCTTTCTGTGACGGTGTTGTCAGAATCCCTGATTCAACAGGCCCTGGACCGTCACCCTGACCTGCTGACTCAGCTTCAGACAACCATTTTTCCACTGTTGCCCGGGAATCAGGAAGGGGTGAAAATGTCGGATGCCCGGGCCATTGCCGATCATTTCATGGAGCTGGGCCGCCGGTTCGATTTGACGGCGTTTACCCAGTTCGGACAGGAACTGTCCGATGATGTCGATGCCTTTGACGTGGAGAAAATCACCCCGTGTCTGGAACAGGTTACCCTCATTCTCAGGCGAATCAACGATATCTGATCTTTTTTGTTTATCTTCCCGGAAAAATCATGGATCTGAGCCATCCCAGCAGGGTATTGCCCTTGAGCACGGCTTTTTCAGAGATTTCCAGAAACCGGGTCATCTGCGCGGTGTCATGATACCGGTCTTTTCGGGTAATGATTTTTTTCCCGGGATCCAGGTGCCGGATAATTTTAGCGGGATTGCCCGCAGCTATGACATTGGCGGGAATATCACAGGTCACCACACTGCCGGCACCCACAATACTGTTTTCACCGATGCGCACCCCTTTGCACACAATGGCGGAATCCCCGATCCACACGTTTTTTTCCAGCACCACGCTGTAGTTTTCCCTGGGTGTCAGAGACCGGTCATAGATGCCGTGCCAGTCCGAATCCGTGATATAGGCATGGCTGGCCAGCATGCAGGAATCACCGATGGTGATGCTGTGGGCCGCACTGATCCGAACGCCCGGAGAGATGAGCACATGGTCCCCGATGGTGATGCCCGGGATCTCTTTTCTGTCCGACCACACCGTCACTCTTGTTTTCTTGTCCGAACATCCCAGCAGGGTCACATGGCTGCCGATACGGATGGGGCCGCCGAACAGTTCGATATACCAGGGTTTGATGATAAACGGGTGCTCCCCCAGGCAGGTCAGCTGGGGCACCAGATAATGGCGGACATACAGATGCTGAAGCCGGTACCAGGCCTGTTTGATATACCAGGGCCGCAAATCCCGTATCATATCAGATCCCTTTGAACTCAAAGCCCTGCCAGTTCTCATGGCAGAACAGGCCGGCCCCCGGGGTCAGGTCATACAGCGCATCGGCCGCCATCAGAACCACGGCATTGGTCCAGGAGATCTTTTCTTCCGGCCAGATCACCATGTCCGGATAGGTATATCCGCACCAGAAGGTCCTGTCCTCATACACCCGGTCCTGGATCCAGGAGAACACGATCCGGGCTTTTTCCCGGTTGCCCATGGCATGCAGCGTCAACACCAGTTCACAGGTTTCCGCAATGGTCACCCAGGGCCGGTCCGACACACACCGTGCCCCCTGGCCGTCAATCATATATTTGTGCCAGTATCTCTCCACTCTGGCCCGGGCCTTGTCCCCCTGGAGCGCCCCGCACAGAACGGGATAGAACCAGTACATGGAAAACCGGGACTTGCTGACGTTGTAGCTGTGCTGATTCTCCCTGAGCGAATGACCCAGCCTTGCCCATGCGTCTTCCCAGGCCGGTCGGGACCGTTTCAGGATCCGGCAGATGCCCAACGCACATTTCAGGCTCATGAACACGGATGAGGAACCGGCCAGAAGCGACATGGGATCAATTTTTCCTTCCGGGCTCCTTGCCCAGTGAATTTCACCGGAGGACATTTGCAGGTCCAGGGCATACTCGACACCCTTTTCCATGGTATCCTGAAAATCCATGAGCCATGACCGGTCTCTGGTGATCAGATAGGCATGAAACAGACCCACTGCCATATAACAGGCCATGTGGGCCTCACGTGTGCGGTCCTCGGGGACGCCGTTCATATAGGCGGAAAACCAGGACCCATCCGGGTTCTGCTGCTGTGAAAGCCATTCCATTGCCCGGCGGGCCTCGGTATGATACCCGGCAATATTGAGCCCCATCACCGATTCCACCAGATCCCACGGGTCGGTTTTGCCGTCCTCGTGCCAGGGGATATCTCCGGAAGGCCTCTGCAGATTGAGAATCAAACCGGCAACTGAAGCGATGTTCAGGATTGAGAATGTTTGGATCTTTACGGGTAACCGGGACATCGACGGTCTCCATCTGTTAAAGAAAATTTCGATAAATGATAAAAATCAACGGTGAAGCGTACCAGAAGCCGTTTCTTTTTTCAAGATCCACCGCCTGATTTTAATCATGAATGATAATTCATTTGTCTGTTTTTCCCTGCGCAGGGAATACGTATGGAAACGACACGGCCGGACATGCTACCTAACATTTTGAAATTGAATGTGATTACCCTGTATCATTCCGAAAATAATTTTCCTTGACAACCCCGGTGTTTTTCTGTTACTCAAAAATGAATACTCATTCATAAAAATGACATTTGAATCCCAAATAAACACTTTTTAGCAGGAGGACATCATGGCAAGAAAAATCAGACAGGCCGCAGTCATCGGATCCGGTATCATGGGCGGGGGCATTGCTGCCCTGCTGGCCGGTGCCGGTGTAAAGGTACTGCTTCTGGACATTGTTCCATTTGACTTGAAAGATGAGGAGAAAAACGACCCCGCAGCCCGGAACCGGATCGTCAAGGCCGGTCTGGATGCGGCCCTGGCATCTTCCCCGTCCCTGTTTTTCAACAAAAAGGACGCCGGACTGATCAGCATCGGCAACCTGGAAGACGACATTGACAAACTGGCCGACTGCGACTGGATCGTGGAAGTTGTGGTGGAACGCCTGGACATCAAACGCAATCTGTTCGAAAAAGTGGCAAAGGTCCGGAAACCCGGATCCATCGTCACTTCCAACACCTCGGGCATTCCCCTCAAGGATATCACCGAAGGATTTTCCGCGGAATTCAGACAGCATTTCATGGGCACCCATTTTTTCAACCCGGTACGCTACATGCATCTTCTGGAGCTGATTCCGGGGGAAGAGACCCTGCCCGAGATCCTGGACTTCATGTCAAAATTCGGCGAAAAAAACCTGGGCAAAGGCATTGTCTGGGCCAAGGATACGCCCAACTTCGTGGGCAACCGCATCGGGATCCAGGGTATCAGCGCGGCCATGCGGTTCATGCAGGAAGACGGCCTCACCGTGCCCGAGGTGGATGCCATTTTCGGCCCGGCCATGGGACGGCCCAAAACCGCCATCTTCAAGACCACGGACCTGGTGGGCCTGGACATCATGATGCATGTGGCCCAAAACTCCTATGACCTGTGCAAAGATGACGAGCAGCGGGACATCATGCAGCTGCCGGATTTTGTAAAAAAAATGGCGGATAAGAACCTGCTGGGCAACAAGACCAAAGCCGGGTTCTACAAAACCGAACTCACCCCGGAATGGAAAAAGATCCGCAAGGTCCTGAACCTGGAGACCCTGGAGTATGAAGACCTGGAACGGCCCACCTTTCCCTGCCTGGATACGGCCAAGAGAGCCGGCACCCTCACTGAAAAGATCAACATCGTGCTCAAGGCCGATGACAAGGCCGGAAAGTTCGCCTGGAAACTGGCAGCCAACAGCTTTCAGTATGCCGCCAACCGAATCCCGGAGATCGCCGACACCATTGTTGAAATCGACAATGCCATGAAATGGGGCTATAATTTTGAAATGGGACCCTTTGAACTGTGGGATGCCTATGGCGTGGCAGATGCGGTCAAACGGATGGCCGAAGACGGCCTGGAGATCCCGGCCAATATCAGGGCCATGCTGGATGCCGGAAACTCCTGCTTTTACAAGCTGGAAAACGGGGTCCGGTATTTTTACGACTTTGCCGCCGCCGGGTATAAACCCGTGCCCGTGCCCGAATCCCTGGTCTCCATTGCCGCGGCCAAGGGCAACAACAAAACCGTTGCGGAAAACGCGTCCGCATCATTGGTGGATATTGGAGACGGGGTGTTCTGCCTGGAATTCCATACCAAAATGAATGCCATCAATGAACAGATTGTGGATTTCATCGGCGAAAGCCTGGGCTATGTGGATAAAAACGGCGTGGGCCTGGTCATCGGCAACGAAGCCGGCGGCATGCCTGGCGCGTTTTCCGCCGGCGCGGACCTGGGATTCATCTCTAAACTGTGTCATGACAAAAAATATGCGGAAATCGATGCCTTTCTCAAAAAGGCCCAGGACGGGATCCAGGCCTCCAGATACGCGCCGTTCCCGGTGGTGGCGGCCCCCTACGGCATGACCCTGGGCGGCGGGTGTGAAACCTGTCTGGGTGCGGACCGCATCGTGGCCCATGCCGAACTGTACATGGGTCTGGTGGAAATCGGGGTGGGGCTGCTGCCGGCCGGCGGCGGCACCATGAACCTGTGGCGGAAATATGTCAGCGCCCTGCCCGGAAAGACCGTCAAGGAAGTGGACCTGTCCAAACTGTTTGTACAGGCGTTCATGAAAATCGGCATGGCAGCCGTGTCCATGTCCGCGGCCCAGGCGGTGGGCAATGGATTTCTGGGAATGGCGGACCGCATCGTGTTCAACCGGGACACCCTGGTGGGCGAAGCCAAGAAAGAGGTGCTCAGAATGGTGGATGACGGATATGCCCCGCCCATGAAACAGCCGTTGAAAGTGATGGGCGACGCCGGACAGGGCATGGTGAACGCGGAAATCTTCAACATGCGCAACGGTAATTTCATGAGCGATCATGATGCGTTTCTGGCCAAACGGATTGCCTATGTGATGAGCGGCGGGGATGTGAATGTGGGATCTGAAGTGAGTGAAGACACCATTTTGAAACTGGAAAGAGACGCATTCGTGGATTTCTGCAAAGAGGAAAAAACCATCGCCCGGATCGACCACATGCTCAGAACCGGCAAACCGCTTAGAAATTAGAAGGAGGAAATACCAATGAAAGATGCATATATTGTCCAATCGGTCCGGACACCGGGCTGCAAGCAGAAAAGAGGCCTGTTCAGCCAGACCCGGCCCGAAGAGCTGATCACCTTTATCATGAAGCAGGCTGTGGAAAAAACCCCAAACCTGTCTGTGGAGCATTTTGATGACGTGATGCTCGGCTGCGCGTTCCCGGAAGCGGAACAGGGCCTGAACCTGGGCCGGGTGGCCCTGAAAATGGCCGGATTCCCGGACAAGGTGTCCGGTGCCAC
>JBFLKI010000207.1:0-14409 GCA_040883135.1 Desulfotignum sp.
CCAGGTATATTGCGATGGGGTGCGGGTCGCTGAGGACAATGCGTTGTGCCGGTCGATTCCCCGTTTCACCTATCCGGAATGGGCGTTGAACACCGTGCATCTAAATCTGCTGGATGCCGACGATTTTCATATCAGTGCACCTCATGAAGGTCCGGTTCAGGTCCGGGTCATTCAAATGGTTCCTGACCGGGTGCATACGGTATCGAAAACAGCAATCCTTGAACCTGAAAATCACGCATTGCATGCAGCTCCGGAACAGGATTTGGCCAAAGCCGCGGTATTTTACCGTCATTCGCCTGATGGCAGGGCGGACATGTCCCGGGGTTTGGGGTTTGTCAGCGGGACCGGATTCACGGCCGGGGCCGCCTATGCCTCCACCGTCTGTCATGATTGTCATAATCTGCTGGCGGTGGGCATGGAGGACGCTGCCATGGCATTGGCCGCCAACACCCTGATCAAATCCGGCGGGGGACTGGCCGTGGTGAAAGACAAGCGGGTGCTGGCACACCTGCCCCTGCCTCTGGGCGGCATCATGGGGCTTTCCTCCATGAAAGCAGCGGCAGAAGGTATAGAAAACATTGAAAAAGCACTGGCACAGATCGGATGTCCTCATCGATCTTTTGAGATGACATTGAGCCTGCTGGGTCTGGTGGTTCTGGGGGAACTGCGCCTTTCCAATCGGGGACTGGTGTCGCTTTTGGAGGGTCAGGCGCCCCGATTTGTGAATCTGATCCTTGACGCCTGAAAAAGGAGCCATTTGTGGAAACAAATCCTCACCACCTGGTCATGGGCGAACTGACCGATTTTCTGACCGGTCAGACATTGGCGGACACCCATGACGAGCGGTTCAGACAGAAAATCGCCCGGCATCTGGTCGAGGGTTGCGGATATGAAAAAGATCAGATCGAATCCGGAAGAAAGATTATCATTCACGCAGGGGCGAAAACCGGTCTGCTAAAAATGGACTTTCTGGTTCGTGTCGGAGAAAAAACCGCAATGATGATCCGGTATGCGCCCGGATCTCTGGTGACCCGGCGGCTTCCCAATCTGGCCTTGTCCCGAATTGTTTTTCCGTATCAGATTCCGGTGGTCGTGACCTGCAACGGTGAGGATGCAGAGGTGATCAACGGGGTTACCGGAAAAGTCATCGGGCAGGGTTTTGATGCCATCCCGGACAAAACCGCAATGACGGCGCAGATTCTACCTTCGGCATCATTTCCGGAGATTTCCGAAACACTCCGGGACAAAGCGTCCCGGATTGCCTATGCCTGTGAGGTGGACGGGGCCTGTCCCTGTGACACGGATATATGTGCCCTGGCGGGCAGTGTTTTGGACAGATAATACCCGGTATGGGATGTTTTGTGGGCCGCCACCTGTTCGGGCGTTCCCTGAACAATGATCCGCCCGCCCTTGTCTCCGCCTTCAGGGCCGATATCTATGATATGGTCGGCATATTTAATGACGTCCATATGATGTTCGATCACCACCACGGTGTTGCCTGCCGCCACCAGCCGGTCCAGCACCGAGAGCAGCCGGTTGATGTCATCGGCATGCAGTCCGGTGGTGGGTTCATCCAGGATGTAGATGGTTTTTCCCGTGCTTTTTTTGGACAGCTCCCGGGCCAGTTTGATGCGCTGGGCTTCGCCACCGGACAGGGTGACGGCGGACTGCCCCAGTGTAATATACCCGAGCCCCACCTCCACAAGGGTGGCCAGTTTGGCCTGGACGGCGGAGATGTTGTCAAAAAACAGGACCGCCTGGTTGATCGTCATGTCCAGAACTTCGGCAATGTTTTTTCCCTTGTAACGGACATCCAGTGTATCCCGGTTGAACTGCTGCCCTTTGCATATATCACACACCACATGAACATCCGGAAGAAACTGCATTTCGATTTTGATGACACCATCTCCGGTGCAGGCCTCGCACCGCCCGCCCCGGATATTGAAACTGAACCGTCCGGGTCTGTATCCCCTGGCCCGGGCGTCGGGCGTCTTTGCGAACAGTTCCCGGATAAGGGGCAGTACACCGGTATAGGTGCCGGGGTTGGACCGGGGCGTTTTCCCGATGGCGGACTGGTCGATGTGAATCACTTTGTCCAGATGACCGATCCCGGTGATCCGGTCGTGGGCGCCCACGGATTTTCGTGTGTAGGCGAGCTGGTTGGACAGGGCCGGATACAGGGTGGACAACACCAGGGTGGATTTGCCGGATCCGGATACCCCGGTCACACAGATGAAACATCCTAAAGGAAACGATACGGTCATCTGTTTGAGATTGTTGGCCCGGGCGTTTATCAGGGTCACCGTGTGACCGCTGCCTTTTCTGCGGTCACCGGGGACAGGGATCTGTCTGAGACCGCTCAGGTATTGACCGGTCATCGAGTCCGGGCAGCCGGTGAGGGCTTCCGGCGGACCCGAAAACATGATTTTTCCGCCGTTCACACCTGCTGCCGGCCCCATATCGATCACATGGTCGGAGGACAAAATGGTCTCTGTGTCATGTTCCACCACCACCACGGTATTGTCCAGATGTTTCAGATCCATCAGGGTCTTGATGAGCCGTGCATTGTCCCGCTGATGCAGTCCGATGCTGGGTTCGTCCAGCACATAGAGCACACCGGTAAGCCTGGAACCGATCTGGGTCGCCAGTCGGATCCGCTGGGTTTCACCGCCAGACAAGGTATCGGCGGACCGGGAAAGGGACAGATAGCCCAGACCCACATTTTCCAGAAAAAGCAGTCGCTGGGTCAATTCCCTGATAATGCTGGTGCTGATGTGTTGATCCTTGCCGGTCAACCTCAATGCGGTGATGGTTTTCAACGTCTGATTGACGGGAATTCGGGTGAGTTCCCAGATGGCATGCCCCCCCACCCGGACATGGGCGGATGCCGGATTCAAGCGGGTGCCGCTGCACCGGTGGCAGACCCTGGCGCTCATGTATTGTTTCAATTCTTCTTTCACGGTTTTGGCATCGGTTTCCGCATATCGCCGTTTGAGATATGGAACAATGCCCTCAAATTTTTTTCTGTTCCGGATTTTTTTGCCGGCCTGTTCCGTGTAAAAGGTGATGAGTTCGTCTTCGGCCCCGTCCAGCAGCACCTGTTGAAACCGGTCGGGCAACTGCTTGAACGGGGTGTAGATATCTGAATCAAAATGGGTGGTCAACGCATCCAGAAACTCCATGAACTGGACGGAATCCCTTTTCTGCCAGGGAAGAATCGCTCCTTGGCGCAACGACAAGCCGGGATCCGGAATAATCAGGTTCGGGTCAAATTCCGTGATGGTGCCCAACCCATCACAGTGAGGGCAGGCCCCCTGAGGGGAATTAAAAGAAAAACTGGCCGGCGTGAACGGCGGATAACTGATGTGGCAGGTCAGACAGGAAGCGGTGTCACTGAACAGCAGGTCCTGATCTCGGTCCAGATCCCGGACGATGACAGGGCCTTTGGACAGGCTCAAGGCCAGTTCCAGTGAATCATTCAACCGTTTCTCAATACCCGGTTTGATGATCAGGCGGTCCACCACCACCTCCAGGGTGTGTTTTTTGTTTTTTTCCAGAACCGGATGTTCCTGAGTCCTGCAGATGACTCCGTCCACCCGCATCCTGGCAAACCCGTCTTTTTTCATCCGGTCGAAAAGGCCCTCATGCCTGCCCTTCTGGTTCCGGATCAGCGGTGCCAGAAGCATCATCCGGGTATCTTGGGGCAGGGTCAGGATCCGGTCGCTGATCTGGTCAACGGTCATGGGTTCAATGGGGTTGCCGCATAGATGGCAATGTGGGGTTCCCACCCGGGCGAACAGCAGTCGGAGGTAATCATAGATTTCGGTGATGGTTCCCACGGTGGATCGGGGGTTGTGACCGGCGGTTCTCTGTTCAATGGCAATGGCCGGGGACAGCCCGTCAATACTATCCACATCCGGCTTGGCCATCTGTCCCAGAAACTGTCTGGCATAGGTGGACAACGATTCCACATACCGCCGCTGGCCTTCGGCATACAGGATATCAAAGGCCAGGGTGGATTTGCCGGATCCGGACAGGCCTGTGATCACGGTGATTCGGTTTTTGGGAATCCGTACATTGATGTTTTTCAGGTTGTGCTCCCTGGCCCCCTGAATAATGATGTCACTCATGCGGCATTGTCCGGTCTGTTCGATGCCGGGCCTGGAAAACAGCTGTTTTGATGGCCTGCACCATGCTGGCGGGGTCTGCCTGCCCCTTCCAGGCAATATCATAGGCGGTGCCGTGATCCACGGATGTCCGGATAATGGGCAGTCCCAGGGTGATGTTCACGCCGTCCTTGAAATGGATCAGTTTGAAAGGTATCAGTCCCTGGTCATGGTACATGCACACCACGGCATCACAACCGGTTCGGATGGCGTGGTTGAATACCGTATCCGGCGGCAGCGGGCCCTGAATATGGATGCCCTGGTCCCGGGCGGCCTGGACAGCCGGGAAGATGGTCTGTTGTTCTTCCCGGCCGAAAAGACCGTTTTCCCCGGCATGGGGATTCAATCCGGCCACAGCCAGGTGCGGTTCTGGAACATTGAACCGGGTTTTCAGGTCCATGTTCACCAGCAGGATGGTCTCCAGAATTTTTTCACGGGTCAGGGATGCCGGCACATGGGCCAGAGGCATATGGATAGTCACCAGCGCTACTCTCAGGGTTTCTCCGGCCAGCATCATGACAAATTTCCGGGTGCCGGTCTGATGAGCGATCAATTCGGTATGTCCGTGAAAAGAGGATCCCGCCATCCTGAGCCCGGTTTTGGTGATGGGGCCGGTGACCATGGCATCGATTCGACCGGCCATGGCCAGGTCAACGGCGGTATGGATATAATCAGCCATGGCCTGCCCGATGGCGGCGGTCATGGCCGGTCGGGTCGACATGTCGAGTTTCAAAGCGGACACGGCCATCAGATTCAGAAATCCAGGCGCTTTTTTTGCCTGTTGCAGGTGATCGATCCGGTTGAGAGCCAGCGGGATGGAAAACCGGGAAAGGGCGGTCTGCACGATATCCGGGTCGCCGATGACCACGGGGACACACAGGGTGTGAAGTTCATGTCCGTGCAGCGCTTTCACCAGAATTTCCGGACCGATGCCCAGAGGATCCCCCATGGTGATACCGATGACAGGCCGGTCAGGGCAATCGCGTTTCTGTGTTGAGGAAAATGGCATGGTATATTGAAAAATCAGGTTAATTTTTTAAGTTTGAAATATACTACCGACGGGTCGAATTGTAAACATGCATGACAATTTATGAAAATTACAATCAAATTTGTGAAACCCCTGTATACTGGCATGGTAAAGAAAAAATTGATTTTGATCAAATTAGTGAGAAATTCAGAGAAAATAAAAGGAAATCAGAGAAAAAAAATTTGAATGATTTTTTGAGTCTGTCTTGAATCCCCAATTCACCTGAAAAAATAAACAGTTGGAAAAGTGGTTGTAATTTTTAGGAAAACGTTTGTTTCACAAAAAAAAATGATAATATTTCAGATAGTTGAATAAATATGCCAGCTAAAATTCTCACATGTTCCTAACATGAATGATCCGGCTTGACCGCAGACAGATATTTGAATAAAAAAACGCATGCTTTTTTTAAGTCCCGCTATTTTCAGTTAGCGTCGTTGATTTCAGTACCATTCTTGTTGTTTTTGGAAGTGTAAATTTAGTTGAGCTGAAAGGACTGTTTGATTTAGAAACCATGGATAAATTCTGGGCGCAGGTCAAATCTCAAATCAAGAAAACCATTCCGGATCACAGTTACAGGATGTGGGTCGACCCGCTGGAAGTCCTGACATTTCAGGAAGACCGGCTGTGTCTGTCCACCCCCAATGAATTTTTTATCAAACGGTTAAAGGACAATTATCTGAATTTGTTTGAACAGGAGTTTCTCAAGCTGGGACATTCGGTCCGAATCGAGTTCAAATCTGCAGGGAGCCGGAAACAATCCTGTCATCCCGTCAATGGTGCAGGCGGCAGAGACAAATTCGGAAAAAGGGATAAGATTCAGGCCTGTCTGCCGGGATTCGATCCAAAGTTCCACTGTGGCAGGCTGCTTAAAAAAGGGTATACCTTTGATGATTTCGTGGTCGGGGACAATTCCAGCTTTGCCTATTCCGCATCCCTGTCTCTGGCCGAGGGCAAGATGAACGGGGCCGGCATGATCTATCTTCTGGGTAAAACCGGTCTGGGAAAAAGTCATCTGTCCCAGGCGGTAGGGCACCATGTCATTACTCGTAAAAAGGCATTGCGAGTGTATTATGTAACAGCCGAAGACTTTACCAATGAAATGATTTTTGCACTTAGGGACAACTCCATCGATTCGTTCAAAGAAAAATACCGGAAAAAGTGCGAGGTGCTGATTTTAGAGGACATTCATTTTCTGGCTGGAAAAAAGGCCATACAAAAGGAACTGGCCGTGACTTTGGATTATCTGCTGGATGCGGATCGGAAAATCATATTTTCCGGGTGTGATCTGCCCGATGATATTCCCAAACTGGATGAACAGCTCAAATCCAGGCTGACCATGGGTCTGGTGACGGAAATAAAGGCGCCGGATTTTAACACCCGGGTGAAAATTCTCAAAAAGAAAGCCAAAAACCTCAACTGTCTGATCCCGGCCCCGGTCACAGAATATATCGCCCAGGAATTGTGTGACAATGTGCGCCAGCTGGAAAGCGGATTGTTCGGAGTGGCTGCCAAAGGACAGCTTCTGGGGCGTCATATTGATATCGAGCTGGCAAAAAGCGTACTGGCCAACATACGGAAACAGCAGTCGCGGATCACCATTGACGGGATCAAGAAACTGGTATGCCAGGAATACGATATCACAGAAAAGGATCTGATTTCAAAATCACGGAAAAAGCAGATTGTCAAACCCCGGCAGGTGGCCATTTTTTTGTCCAGAAAATACACGGACCACCCTATCAAAAAAATCGGCTCCAGTTTCAAACGGTACCATGCCACAGCCATCTATTCGGTCAATGCCGTGGAAAAGGAGCTTCAGCAGAAAGGGGTGCTGTATGAACAGGTTCGGTATCTTTCCAAAAAAATTGAATCAGGTAAATTTTGAATGGGCATGGATGATGCCGTTTACCGGTTACTGAAAAACCGGGTGGGTGAGACATATATAACCCGCAATACTGAAGACCGGGTGTGCTATTCCTATGATGCGGCACCCGGTCAGTCATTTCTACCGGATGCGGTGGTGTTCCCGGGAACACAAGCACAAGTGTCGGACATCATGCGTGTGGCCTGGGAAAAAGGGATTCCCGTGATTCCCAGGGGAAGCGGTTCGGGCATGAGCGGGGGGGCGGTTCCGGTCAAAGGCGGGCTGGTTATGGCTCTCACTCGCATGAATCGGATTCTGGCGATCGACACAGACAATTTCATTGCCACGGTGGAACCCGGCGTGATTGTGGCCGATCTCCATGCCGCCGTGGAAAAACAGGGGCTGTTTTACCCGCCAGATCCGGCCAGCTCATCAGTGTGTACCATCGGCGGCAATGTCGGGGAATGTGCCGGCGGTCCCAGGGCCGTGAAATACGGTGTGACAAGAGATTACGTGCTCGGGCTTCAGGCGGTTCTGCCCGACGGGGACATCATCCGCACCGGGGTCTCTACGGCCAAAGGGGTGGCCGGCTATGACCTGACCCGTCTGATCGTGGGGTCTGAAGGCACCCTGGCCGTTGTCACCCGGATCACGCTCAGATTGCTGCCCAAACCGGCATATGTGGCAACCCTGGCCGTGTGTTTTGACGACATGGTAACAGCGGCCCTGGCCGTTTCCGGAATCATGCGTCGGGCCGTGATCCCCCGGTGTGTGGAATATCTGGATGAGGCCTCACTGTCGCTGGTCAGGGATCAGCTGCAGTTTGATCTGCCGGCACAGGCCAGGGCGCTTTTGATCCTGGAGCTGGACGGGGATGAGGCACTGGTGAAAACCCAGACCGAACAGATCCGGTCCTTCTGTTCCCGGACAGGTGCACTGGATATCCGGATGGCCGATGATCCGGTTCAGGCGGCGGCCCTGTGGGAGGCCAGAAAAGCACTGTCTCCCGTGCTGTATAAAATCGCCAGTCAGAAGCTGAACGAAGACATTGTGGTGCCCATATCCAGAATTCCGGACATGGTGTCGCGCATCAGGACCATTCAGCAGGAATCCGGTCTTACCATTGTCAGCTTCGGTCATGCCGGAGACGGCAATATCCACTGCAACATCATGTATGACAAAACCGATGCATCCCAGGCGGCAAGGGCCCGGAAAGCACTGGACAGGCTGTTTGCCGAAACCCTGGCTTTAGGCGGAACCATTACGGGGGAACACGGGGTGGGGCTGACGAAAAAAGACTATCTTTCCTGGGAAATCGGTGACAGAGAACAATCCATCATGAAGCAGATCAAAGCGGTATTCGATCCCAGGCAGATTCTGAACCCGGGCAAGATTTTTTCCTAATGGGGTTTGGGCGCGTATTCGTTGTGAATCAGCAGTTTTTCAAGCAAACCGGTCTTGGGATGGATACTGCGCATCAGACAGCACTGGATTGAAACGGCGCAATAGGTATGACACATCCGGTTGGTTTTGGTGAACTCCCCGAAACATTCGGGTGTGTCCATGGAATCGGTTTTTTCTTGATCAAAACGGTTCATTTTGTCGGGTAACCATCCTGTCTTTTCGGTTCGTTTCTGATTCTTGAGCGCCCGGTATATGTAAAGCAAAAACAATTATTGGTCAACCCTTAAATTGGATGCCGGCAACGCGACCATGGATTCCAGCTTTTCAACCAGAACCGTCAGGCTCTGTTTTTGATGGGCACAGACACAGACCCCCTGATTCAGGAGCCATGGGTTCTCGAAGGAATCGAGATCCACGCGATCTATTTTATTGAACACATACAACACCGGAATCTTGTCCAGATCCAGTTCTGCCAGGATTTTTTCCACCGATTCCTTCTGCTGCATATAGCGGGGATTGCTGATGTCGATCACATGAAGAAGGATATCGGCTTCGGACAGCTCTTCCAGCGTGGCGTGAAACGCCTCCATTAGTTCCTTGGGCAGATGCTGGATAAATCCCACGGTGTCTGTGACGATCACTTCCGTATCCGCGGGGAACCGAAGCCGCCGGGAAGAGGGGTCCAGTGTGGCGAACAGGCGGTCGGCCGCAATGATGTCGCTCTGGGTCAGGGTGTTGAGTAGCGTGGATTTTCCCGCGTTGGTATATCCCACAATGGAAATGACCGGGATATTTTTCTGTCGGCGCCTGGCTTTCTGCTGATGGCGCTGTTTTCGGATTTTTGCAATTTCCTTTTTCAGGCGGGTGATCCGGTCCCGGACCCGGCGGCGGTTGATTTCCAGCTTGGTTTCACCCGGCCCCCGGCCCCCGATACCGCCGGTTAACCGGGACATGGCGGTGTTTTTGGTGATGAGTCGGGGCAGCAGATATTCCAGCTGGGCCAGTTCCACCTGATATTTGCCTTCCCTGGACTTGGCCTGTTTGGCAAAGATATCCAGAATCAGCTGGGTCCGGTCGATTACCTTCATTTCCACAAAATCGGTGATGGACCGGATCTGAGAAGGCGACAGCTCCCGGTCAAAGACCAGCATGGTGGCATGGTTCTGGATGGCCTGGATCACCAGTGATGACAGTTTCCCCTTGCCCACCACAAATTTGGGGTCAATGTTTTTTCTCTGTTGAATTGCGGTTCCGGTCACAGTGATCCGGCTGGTTTTACACAACTCCTTGAGCTCTTCCATGGATGCGTGGGTTGCCTCACTATCCAGGGTGGCAGCATTGATGAGAAACGCGTTTTCCAGGCCGGATGCGGGTTTGTGCAGGGCGTTTTTTCTGGAAAGTTCCGCCTCAAGAGCCAGGATTTGGGACAGACAGTGATTATTCAGATCAGACACAGAGGCTTTGGGCAGCACCTGATAGGGTTCCCGGGTTTCATCGGGAAGCACATGACCGGAATACACCGGGCCGGGCCGGCCATCAGATGTCAGACACACCGCCGTGATATAATCCAGACGGAGCAGGGCCAGGTCGGTGAGATCATCCCGGGTCAGGGGTTCAT
This sequence comes from Desulfotignum sp., assembly GCA_040883135.1. Classification (GTDB taxonomy): domain Bacteria; phylum Desulfobacterota; class Desulfobacteria; order Desulfobacterales; family Desulfobacteraceae; genus Desulfotignum. Next base: position 10,077 of record JBFLKI010000207.1, read on the forward strand.
CCTTTAAATGGGTGTGCACGCACCGCAGGCCCTTGAGCCGGCCCGGGGTGGCCATGTGATCGGGCGTGACCGGAATGACGATGCGCTGGGGTTCACCGGCGATCACACAGACGATTTTCCCGTTCCGGTCCACCAGCAGCCCGATCTGGCGGCGGATTTCATGGCTGATTTCCACCATTTCCACGGCGATGTCAGGGGATATGATATATTCCGGAGGGGATTTGAAAGTGTACAGGTTTTCAATGCGCTTGAGCTGGGTATTGCGAAGGCCGGCCAGGTTGCCGGAGATATGTTTGTTCATCGAAATTCCTGAAAGCTGTCCGGTGCCAGTTCCTCGAACCGGGTATATTGTTCATGAAAATGCATCAAAGCGGTGCCGATGGCGCCGTTCCGGTTTTTGGCCACAATGATTTCAGCCGTTCCTTTTTTGGGATTGTCAGGTTCCTTGTGGTAAACCTCATCCCGGTAAATGAACGCCACGATATCCGCATCCTGTTCCAGTGCACCGGATTCTCTGAGATCCGACATCATGGGCCGTTTGTCGCTTCTTTGTTCCAGCATGCGGTTGAGCTGGGACAGGGCCATGACCGGAATGTTCAATTCCTTGGCCAGGGATTTGAGACCCCGGGAGATTTCCGCGATTTCAAGGTCCCGTCGCTCGGAATGAATCGGTGCTTTCATCAATTGAAGGTAGTCGATGATGACCAGTCCGAGTTCTCCATGTTTCTGGAACAGTTTTCTGGCTTTGGCCCGGACATCCATGACCGAGATGTTGGGGGTGTCATCGATGAAAATGGGAAGCTCATTCAGAATACTGGCGGCATCCGTCACGTTCTGCCAGTCATCCTGGCTGATAAACCCGGTGCGCAGCCGGTTGGAATCGATGCGGGCTTCAGCGGTCAGAAGTCGCATGGACAGCTGCTCGTTGGACATTTCCAGGGAAAAGAGCGCCACGGGTTTCTGTTCTTCCATGGCCACGTTTCTGGCAATGTTCAGGGCAAACGCGGTTTTTCCCATACTCGGCCGGGCAGCCAGAATGATCAGGTCTGATTTCTGAAGCCCGGACGTGATTTTATTCAGCCGAACATATCCGGTGGAAAGCCCGGAAAGCCCGCCGTCTTTTCCCTGCTGGTCCTCCAGGTGATCGATGTTTATATTGATCAGTTCACCCAGGGGCCTGAACGCGCCCTTGGATTTTTTTTCTGAAATCTGAAATACGGCGGATTCGGCAAAGTCAATGGTATCGGCCACATCCCCTTGATCTTCCAGACACCGCTGGATGATTTTTGATGCGGCATCGATCATGACGCGCAAAGACGCCTTGCCCTGAATAATCCGGGCATAATGTACGGCATTCACTGCCACGGGGGCGGCATCGGAAATGGACGCCAGGTATGCGGCCCCGCCGATGCTTTCCAACTCGTCCTTCTGTTTCAGGGCATGGGCCACCGTGACCAGATCCGCCGGTTCTTCCTGGGATGCCAGATTCAGGATGACCCGGAAGATCTTTTTATGCGCCCCTTTGTAGAAATCCTCCGGTGTCAGGATATCGGTGACATCGAGCAGCACATCGTTGTTGATGAAGATGGCACTCAGCAGCGAGGCTTCCGCGTCCAGATCATGGGGCGGGGTCCGGTCCAGCAGGGGGTCGGTTTTTCTGGATTGTTTCCGGGGCACAGGGATTCCATCAAATTGGCTGCCTGCAGGACCCGACTTTTCGAATCCCGCAGGCAGAGGGTTGTTTAGTTGTCCTGTTTTTCTTCTGCTTCGACGATCACGGTGATTTCAGGTTCCACATCTTTGTAGAGCCGGATGGGTACTTTGTATTCACCGGTTTCCTTGATAGGCTCGGCCAGAAGAATGGCACGGCGTTCCACCACGATATCCTGACTGTTCAAGGATTCCTTGATATCGTGGGTGGTGATGGATCCGTAAAGATAAATTTCTTCACGTACCTTGGCTTTGAGCTTGCAGACTACGCCTTCGATTTTTTGAGCCATTTCTTCGGCCAGTTTTCTCTCTTTGGCGATCTGCAGTTCCAGTTTGGCCCGGGTCTGTTCCATGACCCGCCGGTTCTGCGGCGTGGCCAGCATGGCTTTTCCCTGGGGAAGCAGATAATTGCGGCCGTATCCCGGCGCAACCTCGCACTCCGTGCCTGCGATTCCCAGAGTATCGATGGTTTCTTTCAATATGACTTTCATGTAAAACCTCCAAAAGGTCAGCCTTGTTTTACCTGGGCTGACGGGTTTTTATCATTTTTTCTGTGTTTCCAGTTTCCTGAAGTTGATCCAGTTGTCAAAGAACCCCAGTCCGATGACCAGAATGAGAAAGTAGATCTGCACGGCGATCAGGCCGTAGCAGAAAACTTTCAGAAAGGTCGGGGATTCTTTTTGCTGGAAATAAAATGATATAACAGCAATTCCTTGAAAAAAGTAAATCAACAACAAAATGATCAGACAGTTGATGACCACATATTTGACGGGTCCCACCGGCAGTACCATCAGCACGCCCAGGCCGATCACCGCCCAGACAAGCGAATCAGGGGCTCTGAAACGGTTCAGTGCCGCCATGCTTTTCAGCTGGATGCCGATCCGGGCCAGCAGCCGTTTGATGATCAGGACATTGAGCCAGACCGTGGTCATGTACGAGACAATGAACATTCCTGGCATAACAACCACGAAAGCAGCATTCAGGGCATCGATCTGTTGTTTTTCGATTCCCATGTCCGTGTATAACTCGGATGTCAGTTCGAGGTACTGGGAAATATAGTCTTGGACCATTTTCCCGATCCCTTGTTCCTGAAAAGCGGCATACACCCCAAAAGCGGCCAGTGATAAGGCAAGCACACCGGTGACCGAGAATATCATGGTCTTTTCGATGCTGCACTGCTGTTCAATGCATTCTCCCAGAAACAGGCCGGTCATGAGCAATGCCCCGAAATAAAGGGTGTCAAAGGCAATACCCCGGCTCATCACCAGGAGAACCAGAAAACTGGTCACGGCAATGATGCTGCCGCTGTTTCTGCCCAGTTTCAGCCGGAAGTACAGCACGGGAAGGGGCAGCAGCAGCAGCGCAAACACCCCCAGCAGCGGGAACGTATAACTGACGGCAAACGTCAGGATACACAGACAGGTTCCCAGGACGATGTCCTTGATGGCTGATGGATTCACGATGGCGGGGGGCACTCTGGAATGACTCCGGTGGTCTGATTCTTATTGCGGCGGTCTGCCCACAAACGGAAGCAAAGCGATCTGCCGGGCCTGTTTGATGGCCAGGGACAGCTTGCGCTGGTGCTTCGCACAGGTTCCCGTGATCCGCCTGGGAATGATTTTCCCGCGTTCCGTAATGAACTGTTTTAACGTTTTGCTGTTCTTGTAATCAATTGTCATATCATTGTCCACACAGAACCGGCAGATTTTGCGGCGCTGGTAAAATCTGTTTTTGGCTCCACCTCTTTGGGCCTGGTCTCTATACATAATCAGTATCCTCCCATCCTATATTCAATTCTGCTCGTCTGTAACGGTTTCACCGGACTCTTCTGAGTCGGTTGAATCCGTATCCGAGTCATCGGTTTCGGCATCTGTTGCGGAATCAGTCGTTTCTTCGGCTTCCCGGGCCGCAGATGCCTGCGCCTTAGCCGTTTCAACGTCCTGGGCCTCTTTGGCCAGAGATTCCGCAGTCTCATCCGTGGAAAGAAGGATGGTCATGTATTTCATGACATCGTCACTGAGCTTCAGATTTCTCTCGAGTTCCTTGACCAGGTCTCCGGTCCCGCCGTAGGTCAGGCAGAAATAGTGACCCCGCAGCTTTTTGTTGATTTCATAGGCCAGTTTCTTACTGCCCCAGTCATCAACATCCAAAAGAATACCATTTTCTCTGGCAATGATATTTCTGACTTTATCAAGCAGCTCGGTGCGTGCCTGGTCCTGAAGATCAGGGTCAGAAATAATGACGGTTTCGTACTTCCTCATTTCATCTCCTTGCGGATATAAAGCCCCGGTTCTACCCGGAGCAAGGATTAAACAAAGCAACACCTGCCTTTCAGGTGTTTATTAAAACTATTTTATATATCATTCCAGAGGTCCAGGGTCAAGCTGAAAATAGTCTTCAGGGAAACATTATGGATTACGTGAGCCCGCCTCCGGCGGCTTGTTCACTCCCTGTGATCACTTGGAAAAACAAATCATGGGTCTAAAAATATATTTCCAGACCCCACACTTATACAATTAGTTCTCTCATGGACAATTCGGTCGAATGCTTTAATTTTATACAAAATGGTTTCATCAAGTTTCGATCATTTTTCCTCTTCATGGTTTCTTCATATTTTGTGTTA
>JBFLKI010000208.1:0-5392 GCA_040883135.1 Desulfotignum sp.
CAGGCGGTCCTGGCTGACGGTATTCACAGTATTTCCGATACGGTCACGGATTTTGCCGTTATCATAGGGTCCTACTATTGGTCAAGGCCTCCTGACAGCTGTCACCCATATGGACACAGGCGGCTTGAGACACTGATCACAGTGTTTATCGGTATCATTCTTTTCGGTGCCGGGGCCGCCATTGGATGGGAAGCGATTGTCACGATAAAGGAAAAACATGCCCATCCGCCATCAATGACCGCGCTGTCGGCTGCAATGATTTCAGTTATCGTAAAAGAGTTGCTGTATCAATGGACAGCAAGGGTCGGCAAAAAAATCAAAAGCATGTCAATGGTGGCCAATGCCTGGCATCATCGACTTGATTCCTTTAGTTCCATACCTGTTTTCATTGCCGTTGGCGCTTCAATGATTTTTCCGGATTGGACGTTTCTGGATCACATCGGGGCGGTGTTTGTTACCGCATTGATTTTCCATGCCGCCGTTAAAATAATTTTTGACGGGATCAAGGAATTTGTTGATATCGGTGCCTCCGAAGAAGTCTTAAAGCAGATCAAATCGCTTGCAGAGAGCCATCCTTCCGTCCTTCAGGCCCATGGCATTCGAACAAGATATATGGGCAGTAATCTCCAGGTAAATCTGCACGTGGTTCTGGACAGTCACATGACGGTTTTTGATGGTCATGAGGTTTCGGAAGCGGTTAAAAAACAGATTCTTGAAAACGGTCCCGAAGTAATCGATGTGGAAATTCATATTGAACCATCTGAATCTGAAATCGAGGAAAAATAGGTAGGACAGAAAGACGGTTGTTGCAGGGAATTCAAATATTTATCCCAAAGCCACATCAAGGATCATCATAACTGAAAATCCAACCATTGTCGCCATTGTAACCGTATCGATATTTTCATGCTTTTTTTGAGATTCTGGAATGAGTTCTTCCACCACCACAAAAATCATGGCACCTGCTGCAAAACATAACGCATAAGGTAAAATATTTTGCATTTTCATAACAAACAATGCACCGATGACCCCAGCAATCGGTTCAACAATACCCGAAGCCTGGCCCATAAAAAAACTTTTTCCCTTGGACATGCCCTCCCGCCTCAGCGGCATGGCCACCGCTGTTCCTTCGGGGAAGTTCTGGATGCCGATACCGATGGCCAGGGCGATGGCGCCGCCCAGGGTGGCCGAGGGAAGCCCGGCTCCCACGGCGCCGAAGGCCACACCGACAGCCAGGCCTTCGGGTATGTTGTGCAGGGTGATGGCCAGAACGAGCAAGGTGCTTCTCTGCCAGGAGGTTTTGATGCCTTCCTTTTTGTCTATGGCAAGGCCGGGATGGAGATGGGGCAGGAAGTTGTCGATCAGGCGCATGAAGATGCCGCCGCCCATGAATCCGATAACGGCGCTCAGCCATGGGATCTGTCCCAGTGTCTCCGCCATTTCAATGCCAGGTGAAAGCAGGGACCAGAAGCTGGCGGCAATCATGACCCCGGCGGCAAATCCCAGGGTGGCGTCCATGAATTTCTGGTTGATGGTTCTTGTAAAAAAAACCAGTGCCGCTCCGGCTCCGGTCACGCCCCACGTGAAAAGCGTGGCGATCAACGCCTGGGTTACCGGGCTAAACTGCAGAATGAAATCACTCATGTCGAATCTCCGTGTATGAATCCAAAATATTCGGTCTGGTTACACTCTGGCACTCTTCAAAAATCCGTGCGGTACAGGTGCGGCAGATGGATTTGTCCAGGATGTTGAATATCTGGGAAATGGCCTGATATTCAGTGGCAAAGAGACGGTTCTCACCGATCTGTTTTAAAAAACCGCCATGGGTCAGAAACCTTATCACTCCGCGGTTGAGCCTGCAGAGAAAGAGATGTCTTCCGAGTTTCAGACGGCGGTAGGCTTCCTGTTCCAGCACCAGGGACCCGGACACATCGATGAAATTGATCCCATACCCGATGATGAGAAGGTGCCGGGGATCGCCGTCATCGCTCTCTTCCAGAATTTCCGACACATGATTGGCTGCACCGAAAAACAAAGAACCGCTAATCCGGAGAATTCTGAGCTGAGGGCATTCCATAAGATCTCTCTGTGAAATCTCAGTGAGCCGGCGGCCTGGATCATCGGGGTCCGGCACCATGACGTCCACATGGGGATGGGATGTCCGTGTCAGATAAATGGCCATGGAGAGCAACACCCCCGTGTAAATGGCAAACTCGATTTCAAAAAACAGGGTACCCAAAAAGGTGGTTAGGAGCACCAGGGTTTCGGAACGGCTGCTCCTGAGGATCTCTTTGATGTGAGGAAAATCGATGAGCTTGAACGCCACAAAAAGAATGATTCCGCCCATGGCCGACAGGGGAAGCCAGGCGGTCAGCGGCGCGATGAGTACCACAATCACCGCCAGAAACAGCGCGGAAAAGATGCTGGCCATGGGCGTTCTGGCACCGGCATCAAAATTCACCCCGGACCGTGTAAAGGAACCGGAGCTGGCATAGCTTGAGAAAAAACTGCCCACTATGTTGGACAGACCCTGGCCGATGAATTCCTGATTGCCGTTGATATGCTGGTTGGACTGCACCGTGATGGACCGGGCAATGGACAGGGCTTCGATGAGACCCAGAAAAGCCACGGCCAGGGCGCCCGGGGCCATCATCCTCAGGGTATCCAGGGTGAAATCCGGAGAAGACAGGGGCGGCAGATGTCCGGGAAGTTCTCCGAGCAGCCGAACCCCATGAGCGGCGCCGTCCATGGCCACACTGAGCAGGCTGCCCGCCACCAGGGCAATGAGAAGGCCGGGCCACCTGGGCCGCAGGGTCTTGAAAATGATCGCGCATACCAGGGTGGCCAGGGCCACCACCAGTTCATACCCGTTGGTCTGGCCCGCCGACGTAACGATAAGGGCCCAGGAGGTCAGAAATGAGGTCCCCCCGGGGATGGGAATTCCCAGGGCATGTTTGAGCTGGCTGGTGGCGATGAGAAAGGCGGCCCCGGCCGTAAACCCGACGATCACCGAATGGGACACGAAATTGATCAGAGTCCCCAGCCGGGCCAAACCAAAGGCCAGCTGGAACAGTCCGGCCATAAAGGTGAGGGTCAGGGCCAGACGGACATAATCGGCCGATCCCGGGGCTGCCAGGGGGCTCAAGGTGGAAAAGACAATGATGGAGATGGCTGTGGTCGGCCCGGAAACAAGGTGCATGGAAGAGCCGAACAGGGCGGCAATGACCGGCGGGACAATGGCGGCATAGAGCCCGTATTCTGCCGGCAGTCCGGCAATCATTGCAAAAGAGACTCCCTGGGGCAGAACGATGAAAGCCCCGGTCAGCCCGGCCAGAAGATCCGCCTTGAGGCTGCCGCGGCTCACCGTTTTCATCCAGTACAGAAATGGAAATATCCTGACACCCAAAGGCACGGGCCGAACCGGCGCTGCTTTTCGATATCCTGCAGTCATGTTCTGTTCCCTTAATCGTTATGGCACTTCAGGCATCCGGTAAAGGCTTTGACGGATTTCCCATGGAATCCCAGGTAAGCGGTGTGGGCGTATCCGCAAATAAGCATGGCCCCCGCAATTCCCAATAAAAACTTAACCGGTTGTTTCATGGTTTTCTTTCCTTGCTTTTCCATCCGTCAGGCAGATGGTCCGGTCTGAAACCCGGAAGATGACGTTGTCATGGGTTGAAACAATAATGGTTCAAATGCAGTGGAAACGCAATGTTTTAAACACGGTCAGACAGGAGATCAGGTTGCCTGTCTGGAATATAAACCCCAGGTGTTGACGTCTGAACCGGGTCATCTGCCGCTGGCGCTGTCAAAAAATACAAGACCCCACCCGGTTCTGATCCGGGTGGGGTCTTGTCGCTGTCAAGACAGCATCAACGGTTCTATTTTATTTCTCCTGTTTCAAATCCGGCGCCTTTCCAGGCAAAGATGCCGCCGGAAAACCGGTACACATTCTTATATCCGAGTTTTTTTGCCCAGACAGCCCCGTTATGGCTTCTGGTGCACTTCACAAAGCCGCAGTAAATGACAATGGTCTTTTCCAGGTCATCTCCCAGAAGGGCTTTGAAATCTTCTTTTGTTTTTCCGTCGGTCTCCTTGGTGTCCCAGTCGGTCATATCCGGGATAGGAAAGAGGAACTGTTCGGCTGTCGGCACATGCGCTTTTTTATAGCTGTCTTCATAGGGCATGGTATCAACGATCACCATATTTTTCCCCGCATCCATCCAGCTTTTGAGTTCCTCTGCTGTGACAAGGTCATAGTTTCCTTTTTTGACTTCTCTGGCGAGTTTCACCGCCACTTTTTCGGTTTCAAGTTCAGCTTCAAACTTATTGTCAAACAGGGCCCATGCCGGTGAGATGGTGCTCACGACCAGGAAAAGTGCCGCAGCCGCAGCCATCAGAGAGTGAAAGGGTTTCATGAAAGATATCTCCTTTTTTGAAAAAAATGGTTGAATAACTGATCCCAGGAAACAGGATTGTGGGGCTTCCGCCGGCGCCACAGATACAGAAACCCCGCCATGCTCGCCATGAATATATCCCTGACAAGGGCCTGCCTGAGACTGTGGAACGCCTGCGCTTCAGGGTCTGATTCTCCGAAACAGCCGCAGTCGATATCATAGCCCATGCCGATACCGTATGAAAGGAGGACCATGAACATCACCAGCAGCACTGTAATGGTACCAAGGCTGGCCTTGATATCCAGAATCAGGCCGGCACCGGCTGAAAATTCAGTCAATGCAATCACCAAGGCTGCCATGCCTGTCAGCTGCCGGGGAAGCATGTCCCAGGCATGAATAATCCCTGCGAACGCCTCAAGATCAGACAACTTGAGCACACCGGAATACAAAAAAATACCGCCCAGGATGAACCGGACAGCCATATAGGTATTTTTTGACGCCAGTATTTTTACCAGAGCTGCTCCCATCTATGCCTGCTTCCTGTTTGTTTACAAAAAGTTACTTTGCCCAAAATCAACTGGATAATCAAATTGATAATTCGGATGAAAACAGGGATGGGGATTTAAAAAATCAATACAAAGCCAATGATAAATGCTGCGGCCCTGAAAATATCTGCTATTGCCTTCAGGTGTCCATGATCCTTTCAGCTATTGATGTTATCAATATCATAGCCTGGATCCATTAACAGAATCAATTTTACATCTTTCCAGCCAGAAGATATTAATTAAAACCAGACGGTAACAAATAAAAAGACAAGGAGTTCCAGATGGCTTTGAAACGCAGGATATTGATGGTTGTTTTGATGGCGGCATGCCCCTTTCTTCTAGTGTCGGCCCATGCAGGGGCGGTTGATCCGTTCAGCGGCCTGTCGGGGGAGATCCGGATCTCCGGCGGGACCGCCCATATTCCGGTGATGAAGGAAGCGGCAAAACAGATCA